>CAKUDW010000055.1 GCA_934645275.1 uncultured Clostridia bacterium | reverse complement strand
TCGAAATCGACGGCAGAACCATGTCGCGGTACGAATGGTCGCAGGAGCAGCGGCGCATTGAAACCGCCGTGCGCGCGCAGAAGGACATTACAATTGCCGCCAAGGCCAGTGGCGATGACTTTACACGCCGGGAAGCCTATACGCATATCAACGACCTGCAAGCGCGCTATGACAAGATTAGCAAGGCCGCCGGGCCGGATGCGCAGCATGAGCGCATGGGTATTGCAGGGATTAGGACGGTAAAGACGATTGAACAGTTGAAACCACGAACAGAATACTGTACAATGAAATCATATAATGAAATGCTCGATAATCGAAAGTCACTTAAACGCTCTGAATTGAAGAATGGATTAGCTATAAACGGTAACGCTAATAGTATTACAGATCCGATCCATGATTCAGGAAAAGTACTCCAACGCAGGATATATGGCAAAGACGAGAGAGCTACGACAGACTCCGATACAAGCAATCATAACAGGCCGGATTTGCATCCGACAGGCACACATAAACATAATTTTAATTATTCAAAAAAAGCGCGTGCGAGGAATCAACCTACCGCTAACGGATGCCAATTTGCGCCGCAACGCTGACATTATCAAAAGAGGAGAAAACTATTTTGACCCGAAATGAGTTTATCAAGGTCGTTAACGCGGGAAATGACGTCATGTTTGAATACTCGGGAAAAAAGTTTGCAATCGTTATGACAGAGAACGGAGCAGACATAGCCGAGCAGAAAACATGTGCCAGTCGTAAGACATTTGCGGATGCCACGTAGCTTCTTGATCAGTACAATATCGACGGTGTTCCGCTCGCAAGCGTCCTTTCGAAATGCGAATTTACCTTCATCAGTTGATTATTAACAGATCGATAGAGCAAAGAAAGGAGGCGCTTGATATGCTTATCATAGAACAGCAGGCTCAGGCCTTGCGGAAAATACTGCCTGACGAAGCTGATGAATTGCTTGCTTCAAATGATGCGATGTCGATTTTGGATGCGTTGGATGATTTGTATATTACGCTTCTTGATTCCAACGACAAACCGACTGCGGCAGGCAGAACCTGCGAAAGGCTTAGGGACCAAATACACTGGAGTAATTTCGGTTCAATGTCAAATGTAGGGGTGTGCCTTCAGGGCAAGGATTCCGCTAACCTCATGCACACATCCCTACATTTGACAAAGAGCCAAAAAATTGGAAATTTTCCAACCCCCAAACCTTAAAAACATAATCACCCGTCAAGTGGGCGGTCAGCCTGTCAAAAGAGACCGCTCTTCGCGACTTTTTTTGACAGGCTAAGGCAAGGAACATAAGTTCCTCGCCTTTTAATACAGCTTTACAGTATGTATTCCGCCTTTGGCTCGGGACGATTCTTCATTTCCTCACGCTTGGCGGTATGAACTTCGGATTCATAACCCATGACCGCATAGGCAGCGATCTTAGATTCCTCCACACCGGGCTGGTTGAACGTGTTGATATTCAACAGCGCGCCAGTGTAAGCCGTCACCAGTTCAAAGAAATACAGCAGCTGGCCGATGGTATTGGCGTTTACACTGGGCAGCGTGATGGTCTGACACATGCGCTGCGCGCGATAGAGCGCGTACTCGGTGCCGCGCCGTTCGGCTTCAATCAGCTGGTTATGGCTCTTGCCACCCAGGAAGGCAATGGTGGGAATGTCGTCACAGCCATGCGGAATAGCCGTTTCCGCGCGGAATTTTTCAACCTTGAGGAAAGTAATCACCTTATCGAACGGGCCCTCGGTATACAACTGTAGCTGGGAATGTTGGTCTGTCACGCCGAGCGTCTTAATGGGCGTCTGGCCCACATGGCAGGGCTGACCGTCCAGCGTCTGATTCTTGCCGAGCGATTCTGCCCACAGCTGAGCATACCAGTCTGCCATCAACTTCAGCGAGTCCGCATAAGGCATCATCACAGACATATTTGCGCCCTTCTGCATTGCCAGATACATCAGCCCCGCATCCAGCAGCGCCGGATTTGCAAAAGCATCATCCGACTTGCAGCGCTCGTCCATTTCACGCGCACCGGCAACCATGGCACGAATATCAATGCCAGTCACCGCCGCGGCGACCAGACCCACCGGGCACAACTCGGAGAAACGGCCGCCCACGCCGTCCGGAATGTAGAAGGTGTCGAAGCCTTCGCGCTGCGCAATCTTAATCAGGAAGCCCTTGGACTGAGACGTGGTGATCAGAATGTGCTCCTTCCATGCGTCGCCCAGTTCGCGCTTGAGCAGGTCAGTAATGATGAGATACTGGCTCATGGTCTCCGCTGTGCCGCCGGACTTCGTGATGACATTAAAGCAGGTGTTCTTCAGATCGACGACATCCAACAGCGCCGCAATGCGCTCTGGATCGATGTTATCTTCAATATATAGCCTCGGGCCGCCGCGTTTTTCGGCAGGCAGTTCGTTGTAGTGCAGGTGATTGAGCGCCTGCTGCACCGCTGCCGGACCCAGCGCACTGCCGCCGATGCCCAGCACCACAAACGCATCGAAGCGCTCGCGAATCTGCGCAGCCTTGTCCTCGATCTTCGTCAGAATTTCATCCTGATTGTGGGGCAAATCCATCCAGCCCTGCATGTCCTTGCCGCGGCCATGCTCTACCGCCGCATGCGCTTTTTTCAGCTCCGGCAGCAATTCGTTCAGGGATTCGCGGGCAATGCCGCGCGGGCCAACATATTCAGCCATCATGGCGTTGACATCCAGCATAATACGATTGTTCATATCCATATGCCTCCATTTTCATTGATAAGCCTATTATAAAGCCATTTGCACGATTTGGCAAGTTTTTATTACATTCATATATCGTCTTAAAATGCCACAAATTACATTTGCATTTCGGCATATCGCTGTGTCATAATGATTGTACAAATCACAAAGCGATGGGAGCGGATGCCTGTGAAGCGGCACGAATGGATTGCCCCGGTGTGTGCAGGGGCACTGCTGGGCCTCCCTCTCGCCTGTCCCACACTTGCGCAGCATTGGGCTAAACGCATTTCTCTGCCGTTCGTGCGCCTGCTGCGCCATTTAGGTGAAAGTCTAAACTTTTCACTGCTTGAATATGGTCTGCTGGCCTGTGCCGGCAGCCTTGCGGCGCTGATAGTTTTGGATTGCGTTCGTCGTCGACCCCTAAAGCGGCTGCTGCGCCGCCTGACGGCGTTACTGACAGCGGCAGCTATTGCCTTCGGCGCGTTGTGGTTGCCATTGTATACGCGCGATGCGCGGCAGTACAGCGCTTCCGCCGAACAGATGAATACTCTATGTGCCAATTTGATTGCACAAATCAACGAAATCGAACCTGTTTTTTCCAATCTTCCCGAGCTCCCGGCCAAGCCCGCGCACTTTCCGGGCTGGATGCGCCTTATGAACCTGTCCGGGTTTTATTCCTTTATCACGGGCGAAGCCTTTGTCGCGCCGGAACTACCGCACGCATCGCTGCCATTTGTTGCAGTACACGAAGCTATGCACGGCGAGGGCATTGCCGGCGAAGGCGAAGCCAACATTGCCACCTGGATGCGCTGCATGGAACTGGGCGGCGTCTACGCCAATTCCGCGCGACTCTGGGCATTGAAATACGCGATGGCCGCGCTCTATACTATCGATCCGGCGCAATATGCAGCGCGCAGGCGCGAAATGTTGCCCATATGCTTCGAGCTGTACAAACAGGTAGGCGGCGGCCCATCGGCAGGTTTCCACGCCAGCGGTGCACAGGCCGCCTTTTCCGCCATGGGCGCAGGCACAGCGGCGGGCGATTATGAAATTCTGGCCGTATATCTTGCTTCGCAGCAATCGCTTTGCTATAATTAAAGTAGCAAGTTATGAGGACAGTGGTTTAATTTGAAGGAATTCACTATCGCCGCTGCGGACGACGGGCGCAAGCTGGATAAGTGGCTGGCGCGGGAAATGCCCGCGGTAAGCATGGGGCAGCGCCAGAAATTCTATCGCCAGAAAAAGTTCAGGCTCAACGGCCGTCACCCCGCTCCCGACGCGCGGCTGACTGCAGGCGATGTGCTGCAAATATACCTGAACGACGAACTGTTCGTTCGTCCGCAGCGTAAGGATCCTTTTCTTTCCAAAATCCAGCCGCGCCTGAACGTACTTTATGAGGATTCAAACCTGCTAATCGTCGATAAACAGCCCGGGCTTTCCGTGCATCCGGACGCGCACGAAAAGGTAAACACGCTGATCACGTACATCCAAGCTTATCTGTACCAGAAGGGCGAATATGAACCCGGCGGCTTTGCCCCCGCGCTCTGTAACCGCATCGACCGCTTCACGGGTGGTATTGTGATCGCTGCCAAGACGCAGGCCGCCTTGCACATTATCAATCAGAAAATACGCGACCGCGAAATTCAAAAACTGTATCTGTGCATCGCACTGGGTGAGTTTCAACGTTCTGAGGGTATGCTGGACAATTACATTATTAAGGAAGACGGCCACAAAAAGGTACGCGTCAGCCCGCGCATGGAGACCGGTGCACAGCGTGCGCAAACGAAATATCGCGTGCTGGCCACTCGCGGTGAACTGAATCTCGTGGAATGCGAGCTATTGACCGGGCGCACGCACCAGATTCGCGCGCAGATGGCCCATGCGAAACACCCGTTGCTGGGAGATGGCCAGTATGGCGACGCGCAGCGAAATCGGAAATATGGCCGTGAGTTTCAGGCGCTCTATGCTTGCCGCATGGTTTTCGAATTTACAACTGATGCGGGTATACTAGACCCGCTCAATGGGCTGGAGATCACCGTGCCGCAGGTGCGCTTCGTCCGCGAGTACTTTCCGGAGTATCGCCTGTGATTCGCTTGTACCTTGCCGAAATACGGTCAAACAGTGAAATTCCGGATTTCGGGCCCACATTTGCGGCGCACATCCATAAAAAAAAGAACCCTCGCGTGCGCGACGCGAGCATCACAGCGTGGCGATTGTTGCGTTTTGCCTTGGACGAAGCTGGGATATACGCGCCGGGAAACGTTGTCTTTACCGAAACCGGCAAGCCCTATCTGCCCGATGGCCCACATTTCAGCCTGAGCCACAGCTATTCTCTGGCCGCGGCTCTGATTTCAGATGCGCCCTGCGGCGTGGATATTGAAATGATAGACGCGCGCATCGCGCAAAAACTCGCCCCGCGTTGCCTGAACGCCAATGAAGCCGATCGAGACTTTTTTGAATGCTGGACAAGGAAGGAATGCCTCGCCAAGCTGGATGGGCGCGGCCTATTTTCACATCCTGAGCACATCGATACCGCCGCGCCGGAATTGACCGGACGCTTCTTCACTGAGCGTGTATTCGACAATATAGGCCGCACCTACGTGTTGAGCGCCCTTGGTGAAAATGCAAACTGTATAAGAATCGCTTTTCCAGAAAGTTATCGGTAATCTTCCTTCGGTTGTTCTAATTCTTATCCCTTAAAAAGCACGGCTACCCAACCAACATATGGGTAACCGTGTTTTTTAGTCTGCATATGCCATGCGCAGCTTTGACAGAAATATATCGCCAACCGTAACCGCATCCTCTACCGTAAGGTAATGATCTGCGCTCCTGCTGAGCAGCAGCTTGCCAGATGCTTCAAACTCATCGTCCGCCAACCATATCTTGAGCCATAGCGGATAAAAAGGCAGAAAATCAAACCGCGCGCAAATGTCCGCATTCGATTCGACAACCGTGCCGCCACACACCGTCACGAGGCTGCAAAGCTGCTCGCGCCGCTTTCCATTCAAAAAGCTGCATAGTTCCCGTTCCATTTCACGGTCGAATTTCGTACCCCGAATCAATCCATCCTTCAGGCCGCCGAATGCAAGCAATTCATCCGAAACAGGCGCTGCATCGGCCATATCCAGATAGTGCAGCACGACCAGCTGGTACCATTCGTCCAACGGCTGCTCAAATACATACTCCGGCAATGCAAGCAAAAGTTCCCGTTCCAGGCTTTTCAGTCTTATCGTGCGCTTCTGAGGGTCGTATACGCTCCCACTCCTTGCTGCCACTTCCTCCGGCCGCCTGTTTTCCAGACGCTTTCGCGCGCTCAGCGCCATTTCTCTGAAAGCGCGATTCTCCGCAATCACGAATTAGTCGCCTCGATCGCAGCCACGATCTGCTCGAACGCCATACTGTGCGAAGCCTTCACCAGCACCTTATCGCCTGAATGCAGGATTTCAGGCAGCGCTTGAATCAACGCTTCTTTATTCTCAAAGTACAGCGCATTTGCACCCGCATCCCGTGCGCCCGCTGCAATTTCGCGCGCCAACTTGCCGCAGCCGATCACCAACTGAACGCCGCGTTCAGCCGCATGCGCACCCACCGAGCGGTGCAACGCCGCGCTATTTTCACCCAATTCGAGCATATCGCCCAGTATGCACACGCCGCGCCCCGGCAACGCCGTCAATGAATCGATCGCAGAGGCTGTAGAATTGGGGTTGGCATTGTAGCAGTCGCTCAGAATGGTGATCCCACCAGTCTGAATCAATCGCGCGCGATTGCCCACAGTTTCAAAATCCGCAAGTCCAGCCGCGATCTGAGCGTCTGTCAAACCCAGCGCCCAGCCAACCGCCGCACCCGCCAGCGCCGCATACGGCAAATGCGTACCAAATGCGGGAATCTGCACTGGAAACGTCTGCCCATGGTGGCAGATTTCAAAGCGCATGCCATCGCCGCCCAGATTCTCCACCTCGCGCGCCACGAAATCGTTGCCCTCCTGCATGCCGAAAGTGATCCGGCGCACCGGCGCCTCATACGTACTGAGCAGCGGATCGTCGCCATTTACAATGGCCAGATCATCCGGCTGCATGGATTTAAATATCTCCGTCTTGGCGCGCAACACGCCCGGCCGATCATGCAAGAATTCCAGATGCGCGTCGCCGATCATGGTGATGACGGCGATGTTTGGACGTACCATGTCTGTCAACCGCGTCATTTCACCAAAGTCGCTGATGCCCATTTCAACCACAGCAGCCTGTGCGTCCTCCGGCATGCTCAGCAACGTGCGCGGTACGCCCAGCTCGTTGTTGAAATTCTTCTCGGTCTTATGTACTCGGAATTTGCGCTCCAGCACTGCTGAAATCATTTCCTTGGTGGTGGTCTTTCCAACGCTGCCCGTAATGCCGACGACCGGCAGATTAAAGCCGCGCCGATACCATCCGGCCAGCGCGCCGATGGCCGCCAACGAGGATCGCACACAAATCAACGGCATTTCCGCCGCACTTTCGGGTTCGCGCTCGGATATGCAACACACTGCGCCGCGATTCAAACAGTCGGCCATATAGCTGTGGCCGTCGACGCGCGCGCCCTTAAAGGCCACGAAAAGCGTGCCGGGGCCGATATCCCGACTGTCGCTGGAAACGCGGATAATGCGCGCGTCCAACGCCGATTCTGGACCAAAGTAGCGGCCACCCGTAGCTTCAAGCGCCTGCCTTACAGTAAATGCTCTCATATTACCGCAACCGCCTTTAATTAAAATCGCGCACGGCGATATCCACAATTTTCTGGCACAACGCCGCATAGGAAATGCCGACTGCCGCCGCTTCCTGCGGCATCAAGCTGGTAGGCGTCATACCCGGCAGGGTATTGATCTCCAGGAAGTATACATCGCCCTTTTCATCTACGATATAATCCGAACGGGAATAAGCCTTCAGCCCCAGTGCATTGTGAACCGTGAGCGCGGCGCGGCGCAGCTTGGTCTCTATGGCCGGATCAATGGGCGTCGGACAGATTTCCACGGTGGAACCCGCCTGATATTTATTCACATAATCGTAAAAGCCCGCCTTGGGGATGATTTCAATGGATGGCAGACTTTCGCCGTCCAACACGCCCACGTCGATCTCGCGCCCTGAAACGTACTGCTCCAGAATTACGCGGTTCTGCCCCACATGCTCCTTCAGCGCCGCCGTCAGCTCCTCCTCGCTATGCGCAATCGCCACGCCAATGCTGGAACCGCTATCCACGGGCTTAACCACCACGGGCAGCTTTGTCGCGGCCACGATGAGCGGAATTTCTGCTTCAGCATAGCAGCTCAGCGTGCGCCACTCAGGCGTCTTAACGCCCAAAGGCGCGACGATCTGCTTGGTCAAATCCTTATCCATCGCCAGCGCGCTGCCCAGGCAACCGCTGCCGGTGTAGGGCACGCCCAGCAAATCCAACGTTGCCTGAATGCGTCCGTCCTCGCCGCACGCACCGTGCAACGCCAGGAACACCACATCCGCCGCCTGACAGATTTCCAGCACGCGCAAACCAAGTTTACTGGGACTCTGCCACTTGCGCGAAGCGCGCACAGCTTCGAGATCCGGCGTCTGCGAACCAACCTGCGCGTCCTTTATTTCGGGCAGATTCACAAACAACTCGGAAACCGGACCCTTGTAGTCCTCTAAACCATAAAACATATCCACCAGCACAGCGTTATGACCCAGCGAGCGCAGCGCCCGGCACGCCAGCGTGCCGCTGGTGATAGACACATTCCGCTCCATGCTCAATCCGCCGCAAAGCACAACTATATTCATTAAAACTGCCACCTTTCGCGGTATATACATATATAACAGTATATCATTATTCGCCGCCGCTTGCCTCTCTGTTTACGTTAAGGGAAGCGACGTCAAAACCTTTTTTTGTCCACTTGTCAAAATTTTTTCATAAATTACTAAAAAACATTTGCCTAATCGCTGTGCATGTGCTATACTTGATACGCTTTTAATACGGAGGGAGATTCGGTCATGGTTGAAATTCGCGAAGTCAAATCCAAATCTGAACTGAAAAAATTCGTAGCTTACCCGAATAAGCTCTATCGCAATGTACCGCAGTTCATGCCGCCCCTCAGAGGCGAAGACATAGCGGATTGGAACCGAAAAAAGAACCCCGCCTTTGAATACTGCGATGCAAAATGCTATCTGGCGCTGCGCGATGGTGAAATCGTCGGCCGCATCGGCGCAATTCTCAGCCGACGTTCCAACGAGAAATGGCACAAGCAGCGCATGCGCTTTACGCAGGTGGACTTTATAGATGATTTCGAGGTTTCAGCCGCGCTCTTCGAAGCTGTGGAAAACTGGGCCCGTGAAATGGGCTGCAACGAAGTTCACGGCCCGCTTGGCTTTACCGACCTGGATCGCGAAGGCATGCTGGTGGACGGCTTCGACCAAAAGAGCATGTTCATCACCTACTATAACTATCCCTATTACATAGAACACCTCACCCGCCTGGGTTATGCGAAGGATGTGGACTGGGTGGAATTCCTGATCGACGTGCCGCAACCGGGCGACAGAATCGTGCCGCGGCTTCAGCAGCTGTCCGATCGCGTGCTCAAGGCCACGGGACTGCACGTGGCATCTGTGAAACACCGGCGCGATTTCAGGCCTTATATCGAAAAGGTATTTGATCTGATCAACGTGTGCTACGCCCACCTCTACGGTACGGTGGAACTTTCGCAGGCACAGATCAAAAAATATGCCGATAAGTTTATTCCGATGATCAATCCGGATCTGGCATGCTTCGTGATGGATGATGAGGACAACATGATTGCCTTCGGCGTAGCTGCGCCCAGCATGGCCGCCGCCATCAAAAAGCACGACGGCCACATGTTCCCCTTCGGCTTTATCGACATTCTGCGCGCGTTGCACAGAAACGACACGCTTGATCTCTACCTCATCGCGGTTCGCCCGGATTATCAGAACCGCGGCGTGAACGCCGTGTTGATGAACCATGTGCTCAAAGGCTGCCACAAAATCGGTATCCAGAAGGCTGAAACCGGCCCTCAGCTGGAACTGAATACCAAGATACAGCATCAGTGGGGCC
>CAKUDW010000054.1 GCA_934645275.1 uncultured Clostridia bacterium | reverse complement strand
AAAAACTGGTGAGGGTGGCAGTGGCGGGGGAGCTTGCTTCCCCGTCCACAGGCTTGTCAAAACCTTTTTTGACAAGCAGTGAGAACCTCGCTCCGAATGGAGCGAGGTTCTCTTCACAATACGCCCCGCATAATCAGCACCGCAAACACGCAGCTGACCAGTACCAGCGCGGCGATGATCGCCGTGCCTGCCGCGCGCCTGCGTGGCGGCGCAGAGACCGCGTTCGAGCGTGGCATCAGGCCCGCAGCTTTCAACGCGCGCGATACCGGCTTGTAAATCAACACCGCAAGGGCGGCATTGATCAGCGCCTTCACCAAATTGAACGGCAGAAACACCGTCGGCAGCATCGCCGCCACAGCCGCGCGCGGATAGCCCATATACAGCGGCGTAATAAAGTAATTCCACAGCAGCATCACGCCCACCATGCAGACCACACCCGCACCCAGACCGATCAGCGCGCCGCGCAGATCATGCCGCCGCCGGTAAATGGCTGCCGCCGGGCAGGCAAAGGCCGCGCTGGAGAGAATATTCATCAGCAATCCAATCGGTCCGGTCGCGCTCACAGTGAGCATTTCGATTAGCGCCACCACTGCCGTAATCGTCAGGCACGGCATGGGCCCCAGCACGAAGCCCGAGATGACCAGTATCACATCCTTCGGGTCGTATTTCAGAAAATCAACGCTAGTGATAGGAATGCGCCCCACCAGCATTACCATGTAGGCCAGCGCCGCAAACATTGCGGCCATGGTCAGTTTCCGAGTTCTGTCGTTTGCCATGATTCTTCGCCTTTCCTTTCTCATGGCGCGCGCCGCTATTGAGAAAACTGCCGGCTTTTCTCTTCAAGAGCCGCCGACCGCGCAACCGCTTTGCAGTTCGCCAATCCCGTTCATTAAAACAATACGCCCCGAACCGACATGGCTCGGGGCGTTAAAAATGAATCCAAAAATAGCGGCACACCGCGCCTTCTTTCATCCGGACTTTAACGGTCGGTATCGGAATCGCACCGATTCATGCGGCTTGCGCCGCTCGCGGACTTTACCGCCGGTCGGGAATTTCACCCTGCCCTGAAGACCCTGCTTCGCATATACTATACGCTGCGCCGCATCCGTTGTCAAGCACTGCGCAAAGATTTAATTCGAAGGCCTCATGCGCTCAGACCATCGCGGCACGCCTGCCGATATTCCCGCGGCGCGCTGCCCAAATAGCGCCTGAACAGCTTTGTGAAATAGCTCGGGCTGGAAAAGCCGTTCGCCATGGCGATTTCAGTAATCGAATCGTTCGTAGCGGCAATCGCCTCCGCTGCCTGGAAAATGCGCGCGCGCTGCACATATTCACCCGGCCTGCACCTGAGATACTTCTGAAACAGCCGCTGGCACACGCGCGGACACACGTTGCCCGCCGCCGCAATGCCTTCCAACTGTATATCACCGTCCAGATTTTCGCCGATCCAGTTCAGCATCCGCTTAATCCGTTCCTCCTGCGCGCCCGCGGGCCGCAGCGGCGTCCGTGCGCCGCCCCGCCGCCAGATATCCAGCAGCAATTCGGAAAGCGCCGCTCGCACTTCAAATTCGTAACCCAGGCGTTCGCTCTGGCAGGCCGCGAACACTGCATCCACGCAGCGCCTGAAGCGCGCCGCGCCCTCGCCCGGCAGGGCTTCGATCACCGGCGCACCCTTTTCCAGCAGCGGCCGCACATACATCGCATCAAAAACGCCGCCCGGCATGCCGCCTACAATAGCTGGATCGAACACGATCGAGCGATAGCGGCACGGCGCGGCCGTGACGGCGCTAAAGGCATGCATCGCGCCGGAATTGATAAAGCAACCGCCGCCCGCCTCGACGCGCCGCGTCTCACCGTTCACGCGCAGCTCCACGCATCCGGAGATCAGCCAGAACAGCTCCGCCTGGCTGTGCCAGTGCAGCGGCACACTGCCGCCCACATAGGCCTGAATATCGCCTTCGTTGGCCGCCAGGTCAAAGCGCGCAGACAGGCCTGCGCGCAATTCGCGGCCCTGTTTATCCAGCGTCAGCACAGCCTGATTTCTGCATATCATCAGTTCTCACCCTTAGTCGTTTTTGTTATAGTTTGCGCCGCTTACGTGCTAGCCGCAGCGCCCAATTCCGGTCTATAATTATTGTTGGGCCGAATCCATCATGTAGCGAACGACAAGCGGAAAATCTTCCTGATTGGCCAAATCCACGTCCAACCCGTTCTGCGCCGGGCGCAAAAGCCGCAATAATTGCAGCGCCTCGCGATTCTCTTTCAGGTTGCAGCGCGTGTGATCCGGCAAGTTGAGATATACGTCGCCCTTACAGCGCCCAATAATCTCCGCAAAGCGATCCATGTTCGAAAACGTCATGATTCTGGCCATCGAAAAGCAACCTCCCTGCGCGCATTTTTTGCAGCGGTTCCATGTCCACTGCCTGTCGCAATTATAGCATTATGCGCGTTGGAGCGATATAAAAATCCAGTCATTTTTATGGAAATATCAAATCCGAAAGGAGCGGCCCGCCATGGCGATTTCCGCCTGCAATGACAAGATCAATTCCCAGCGTCGCGAGCTGGTTGAGCATGGTAGCGCGCTGTTTCCCATTGCCTGCTACTGCGTGGACATGCCGGATATTTTCATTCCCCTGCACTGGCACGAGGAGCTTGAAATTGCCCTCATCGCCAATGGCAGCCTGATCATCTCTGCGGATGGCGAGCGCACCGAGCTGCACTGCGGCGAAGGCTTTTTCTGGAATGCGAACGTGCTCCATGGGGCGTGGGAAATCGGTCCGGACGGCTGCCGCGTGCAGACTGTGGTGTTCCACCCCCGATTGGTGGGCGCAGGTATAGACAGCATCTTCTGGCAGCGCTATGTCAAGCCCGTGCTGGAAAACGCTTCGCTCAAATTTCTATCCTTCTCGCCGGAAGTAGACTGGCAGCGCGAAGCGCTGCAGGCGGCCGCCTCAGCCTGGAACTACTGCCTTCGCGAGCCCGCGGGCTACGAGCTGCGCGTGCGCGATGCGCTCTCGCGGCTGATGGAACTGCTGTGCGCTCACTGTCCGGCAGGCGAATCGCACCCCTCCGCGCGCGAGCTGCGCCGGGCTGAGCGCGCTCGACAGATGGTCGATTTCATCCACGCCCGCTTCGCCGAGCCCATCTCATCCGCCGACATCGCCGCCTCCGCCGCCATCAGCGAAAGCGAATGCGTGCGCTGCTTCCGCGGCATGTTCGGCACGCCGCCGATGCAGTATTTGCGTCAATATCGCATTCTGAAGGCTGCGGAACTGCTGACCGCCACGGAGCTGACCTCCGCCGAAGTCGGCGGCCTGTGCGGCTTTCTGGATCAGAGTTATTTCACCCGTAGCTTTCGGGAACGCATGGGCCAGACGCCCGCCGAATATCGCCGCCGCGTACGGCAGAGCGAAAAAAAACCTCCGGAATAAAACCGGAGGGTTTTCATTGCGCGCCTAAATCGTCTGAATTCGCCGCGCCAATTTATTCAGAAAACAGACCGAAACCCGCCACCTCGCTGATCGGCAGCGAAAACACAATCGCGCCCGCTTCACTGGCCGGACCCGCGTTCTTTAATATCGCAGCCATAATACCGGACTTCTGCGCCGCTTCAGCTACGATGAACACCACTTCCTTCTCGCTGGCAATGGATACATTAAAGAATTTCTGCGCCGCCTCGCCCGCAGTACCCTTGCCGTGCATCACGGTGCCGCCGCGCGCGCCCGCGCTTCGCGCGGCGTTCATCACCTGGTCGGTGCGCCCCTCGTTTGCAATGGCCACGATCAGCTCGTAAGCATAGTTTATTTCGGGGGTATACTTTGCGTCCTGCCGGTCGCCATTCAGATATGCCACGGTCTTTCCACCTCCGATGCTCTTGATGGGAACCGCCACGGTAATGCCATGGCCGGGCACGCCGATGTACATGCGCCGCTGTTGCTGACGAATATACTCGCGCGTCTTTTCGGCGCTTGCAATGCTGAAAACCACGCGCCGCTCGTTGTCCTCAATGCCCAAAATATCCAACATGCTGCGCACAGCCGTGCCGCGGCCAAGCGATACCACCGGCAGCCGCATATCCAATTCCTGACAAATCTGCGTCAGCGTGGGCAGCGCCCGCGGATTGCACACTGAAATCAGAAAATTCATGCGCCGTCCACCTCCCACAGCTCCACAATGTCGCAATCGCCATATTCCGGCATCGACCGCGCCGAAGCTCTACCGAGCTTCAGCTTGTACGCAAAGCCCACTGCCTGTATCGAAATCAGCGGCATCATGGCCACCATGGCCACCACGCCGAAGGCGTCCTTTAATATGTTGCCGCCCAGTGCGGCGCTGGCTCCAATCATGAATTGCAGCATGAAGGTGGCCGTCATCGGGCCGGAGGCTACGCCGCCGGAGTCGAAGGCAATGGCCGTGTAAATATCCGGCACCACCAGGGTCAGCGCCAACGCAATGGCGTAGCCCGGCAATAGGAATACCATGATGGAAATGCCTGTAAGTACGCGCAGCATGGCCAGACCCATCGCCAACGCAATGGCCACGGACAGGCTGAGCTTGATCGTTCTGCCAGGAATGGCCCCGGCGCTCACCTCTTCAATCTGCTTCTCCAGCACCGCCACCGCAGGCTCGGCCGATATGATGAACCAACCCAGCAACATCGCCAGCGGAATCAGGATTGCCTTCGTCCAGCCGCCTGCCAGCCCCTTGCCCAGCACGTCGCCCAGCGCCGCAAAGCCCACATTCACGCCCGTCAGAAACAGCACCAGTCCGGCATAGGTGTAGAGCAATCCCACACAAATCTTTGCCACAGAATGGCGCGAAAGCCGCAGTGAAAACAGCTGAAATAGGAAAAAGATTACCACGATCGGCAGCAGCGACAGCGCCATTTCGCCCATATACTGCGGTATTGCCCGCGCATACGCACCCGCAATTTCCACCGTACTGGCATAACTCGCCGCAGCAGCCTCCACTGCCGCGCCGTCGCCCGAATAGAAGAAACCCAAAATCAGCACCGCGAGAATCGGCCCTATGGAACACAGCGCCACCAGGCCGAAGCTGTCCGCCTCCGCGCCTTCGTCGCTTCGAATGTGGGAAACACCCATGCCGAAGGCCAGAATGAAGGGTACCGTCATCGGCCCGGTAGTCACACCGCCGGAATCGAAGGCGATGCTCAGAAAATCCGCATCCGAAAGCGCCGCCAGCAGAAATATCAGGCCGTAGCAGCCAATTAGCAGCCAGCGCAGCTTGAAACCCGTGAGTATGCGCCACATGCACAGCGCCAGGAACAGGCCCACGCCCACACCCACTGTCACCAGCAGCACCACATTGTTGATGTGCGGTACCGTCTGCGCCAGCACCTGCAGATCCGGTTCCGCCACCGTGACGGCAAAACCTACGGCAAAGCTGATCAGCAGTATCTTCGGCAGATTCTTCGTGCGCGTCAGCGCAGTGCCAAGCTTGTTGCCGATCTGCGTCATGGACGCCTCCGCCCCCAACGAAAACAGGCCCTCGCCCAATATGATCATCAGCGTACCGATCAGAAAACTGAGCATCAAATCTGTCGGCACGGGCGCAATCGTCAAGCACAGCAGCGCCACAATCAGCACAATCGGCAAAATCGAGCCCGCAGATTCCCGAATTTTCTCGGCGATGGCCGTGCGATTTCTGAAAAGGTTATCTCCGTTCAAGCGGTCGCCGCCTTTCTCTTAAATATTTGGGACACACTTCCAATTTTATCATAGCATACTTCCTTCAGCATGGCAACCGTCGCGCCCCGCCCAGAAAGCGCAAATTTATTCCCGAATACATTCTGCCATAAAAACATCAACGCAAGATAAACCGCATATCAAAGCGCCGAAGCATTTGCTTCGGCGCACAGTAACCTGAATTTATTTACTTACATAATCACAATCTTGCAGCCGGGCCTGGCCCACTGCACGATCTGCTTCATAATGGCCTCGTCCACGGCGATGCAACCAGCCGTGCTCTTCGCCGAGCCCGTGCAATGCAGGAAGATGCAGCTTCCCTTATCGGCCACGCCGTCGGCGTTATAATCGATGAACATGGCGTAATCATACACGCCCTTGTAGTTAATCAGCTGTTCATCGGTCGAAGCCGCCTCGCGCCCCGCCTGCCTCGAATCCACCAGTCGATTGTAGTAAGGCGAATTTGAGGTGCCGCACCAGTAATGATACTTCGTCACCTTGGTGTAGGCCATCTTCGCACCGGGATCATCCTTGATGCCGAAGGGCTGGCAGAGATTGAACGTGCCGGTCGGGGTCTTTTTATCGCCCTCGCGCGTCTTCCCAATGCCGTTTTTGCCAACGTATGCAGGGCAGGCAAACAGTTCCTCCCAGACGCCATCTGTTTTCTGGTGAATGCTCAGCTCGGCGCTGCTGCCGCTCTGGTAACGCACCAGCACAATCTGCTCGACAGTGGCTGCACAGTCCAGCCCGCTCACATCGTTTTCATCCGCACTCGTATCCGGCGCAGGCGTAGGCGTTACTGCCGGCGCAATGCTGCCGTCTGTCACGTTCACCTGAATGGTCATCATCTGCCTCCCATATTTTACACCCACGCGCGTACTGCCCGCAGCCACGCCGCCAATCACGCCGCCGTCGCTCACGCGGGCAACGCTCGTGTCCTCAACCGCATACTTCGCCAGCTTCCCGCCGGGCAGGCTGTGCGTTTCACCACGATTCAGGCTCACGCTCGCGGGCAGCACCACCACGCCAAAGCTGGCGCTTTTGCCGCCGGCCGATGCGGTAATTACGGCTGTGCCCTCGCCCATACCGCCAATCACGCCGCTCTTGACCATGGCCACGCTCTCATCCGAGCTGGTCCAGGTGAACAAATCGGCCGAATAACCGCGCAGTAGCTTGTCCAGCGCAAGCGTCGAACCCACCTGCATCAGCCCGACAGGCTTACCCGCCGCCACAGCGCTGCCCGCCAGCAACAGTGCGAGCGCCAATAAAATAGAGATATATTTTTTCATACCAGCATTCCTCCGAAGAATTCGTGCTTTCATGTTTCAAATATATCTCATTTATATGTCGTCAGTATTGTGAAAATATGACTTTAGGTGGACACGTGCGGCGCACAAATGCGCGCGAGGCTATCGGCGTTCAGCTCACCGATCAGCACTACTGCCGCCTTTGCGCACTCATCGGGCTCGAGCCCGTAGTCCTTCGACAGCCTGATGGCCAGATCGTCGCGCTGCGTTTCCATCCGTTCCGCAAGCTGCCGCCCAGCGTCGGTCAAGTGTACGTCGCCGTAGGGTTCCTTATGGATCAGGCCGCGCTCCTGCAATATGCCCAGCGAGCGGTGCACCGTCGGGCGCTTCACGCCCAGCAGCTGCGCCACATCCTTGGACGCCACCGCGCCATAGGTCTCGGACAGCGCCAGCACGGCCAGCAGACAGCGAATCAGTGAAGGCGTCATGCGCCGGTTCCCTCCCCTCATGTCGCGCGAATAGCGCGTACTAACTCAGTTTGTAGGTTAAGAATTGTCAACGTCCCTTTACAAGAACTGCGACCCGCAAAACCATGGTATAGCAATCGCGCCGGTTTCGGTGCGGTTTTGCTCATTCCTGTTCCTTAAAAAAATGGGGACGCGGGAAATCCCGCATCCCCTTTGGAATTGATTCAGTGGCAGCCGCCCTTGCAGTGCGCGCAATCGCCGCCGCAAATGACGGACTTGCCGCGCTTCTTGTCTCGCACCATCTTCCAGATAATCAATCCCACGATGGCCGCCAGAATGGCGCCGACGATTACAGTTGCCATAATCAACCCTCGCTTTCAATTTCGCCTGTCAGGCGCTTATCAGATGTTCTCGTACTTGTTCTTGCGAACGGTCATATACACGATGCCAACCGCTACCAGAATCGCCGCTACCGTGCCCAGACCGAAGCCGTGGCCGGTGAACAGCTGGCCGAACTGATACACCATCAGGCCTACCAGATACGCAAAGCCACACTGATAGCCGATCGCGAACCAGGTCCACTTGGCGCTGTTCATCTCGCGCTTGATCGCGCCCATGGCCGCGAAACACGGCGCGCACAGCAGGTTGAACGCCAGGAAGGAGTAGCCGGAGATGCCGGTGAAGGCCGCGGCCAGGTTAGCGTACACATTGCCGGTACCGCCATAGAGGATACCCATCGTACCGACGATGTTTTCCTTAGCGACCAGACCAGTGATGGATGCAACGGTCGCCTGCCAGTTGCCCCAGCCCAGGGGCTTGAAGATCCAGGCGATGGCGCCGCCCACTGCAGCCAGCAGCGAATGGTCAATCTCATCCTCCGCCAGCATGCGCAGGCTTCCGTCTACCACGCCGAAGTAGGTGGTGAACCAGACCAGAATCGTGGACAGCAAGATGATCGTGCCAGCCTTCTTAATGAAGCTCCAGCCGCGCTCCCACATGCTGCGCAGCACGTTGCCGAGAGTCGGCCAGTGGTAAGCCGGCAGCTCCATGACGAAGGGAGCCGGATCGCCCGCAAACATCTTGGTCTTCTTCAGCATGATGCCGGAGATAATGATGGCAGCCATGCCCAGGAAGTAGGCGGAGGTGGAAATCCACGGGGAGCCGCCGAACAGTGCGCCCGCAATCATCGCGATGAAGGGCATCTTCGCGCCGCAGGGAATGAAGGTGGTGGTCATGATGGTCATGCGGCGGTCACGCTGGTTTTCAATCGTACGCGAAGCCATAATGCCGGGCACGCCGCAGCCGGTACCAATCAGAATCGGGATGAAGCTCTTACCGCTCAGGCCGAACTTGCGGAACACACGGTCAAGCACGAAGGCGATACGGGCCATGTAGCCGCAAGCCTCCAGGAACGCCAGCAGCAGGAACAGCACCAGCATCTGCGGCACGAAGCCCAGAACCGCGCCGACGCCAGCTACAATACCATCCAGAATCAAGCCGTTCAGCCACTCCGCGCAGCCGATCTTTTCAAGGCCTTCGCCAATGAGCACCGGAATGCCGGGCACCCACACGCCGTAAGTGGAGGTATCGGGTGCGCCATAGCCCTCCTTATATTCGGTGTCCAGATACTGGCTGACCGCTTCTTCCAGCTGTGCCTTGGTGGTATCCGGCACATCGGTCACTTCCAGTGTCTCTTCATCTTCCAGTTCATAGGTTACATTCGCATCGTCCGGGGTGAGCGCAACCAGCTCTTCCAGAGCGGCCTTCGCGCCATCCTCGGTGTAATCCTCGGATTCGGCGTCCAGCGCCGCAGCGATTTCGTCCGTGCCATATTCGCTCACAAAAGCGTCGATAATCTGGTCGGTATCGCCGTAGGTTTCGGCCGCTTCTTCATACTTGGAGGAGCCGATGCCAAACAGATGCCAGCCATCGCCGAACACGCCGTCGTTGGCCCAGTCCGTAGCCATGGAGCCCACGCCTACCATTGCGATGTAGTAAACCAGGAACATTACGACCACGAAGATCGGCAGGCCCAGCCAGCGGTTGGTGACCACGCGGTCGATCTTATCGGAAGCGGAAAGCTTGCCCGCGTTCTTCTTCTTATAGCTGCTCTTGATAATTTCGGCGATGTAAATGTAGCGCTCGTTGGTGATGATACTCTCGGAATCATCGCCCAGCTCCTTTTCGGCAGCTTCAATATCGGCTTCCACATGCTTCATCGTCTCAGCGGGCACCTTCAGCTGCTCAAGCACCTTTTCATCGCGCTCAAACACCTTGATGGCGTACCAGCGCTGCTGCTCCTCGGGCTTGTCATGCACGATGGCCTCTTCGATGTGGGCAATGGCATGCTCCACGGGGCCGGAGAAGGTGTGCATCGGCACGGTCTTGGTGGACTTGGCGGCCTTTACCGCAGCCTCCGCCGCTTCCATAATGCCGGTACCCTTCAGGGCGGATATTTCAACTATCTCGCAGCCAAGCTGGCGGGAAAGTTCGCTCACGTTTATCT
>CAKUDW010000053.1 GCA_934645275.1 uncultured Clostridia bacterium | reverse complement strand
TGTCTGCAACCGTACAGTCGGGAAGGATTGTCAGCCCACCCATGGTTTTGATTGGCGCTCTGGAAATACCTGCGAATTTGAGCGCGATTTCAGGAGCGTCCTTTTTAAAGAAGCGCTGCGAATTCAACTCGGCCATGATGTGGCCCATTTCCCAGTCAGCCATCGTATCGATGGCATAAATATAAATATTGTACATCCGCATCCTCCGTTCTGTCGATGAATTGCATTTAGTGTAGCACATAAAACTTGACATATATATGGCATGTATTGATAATAGAATTATGAAAAATACGTCTGAGGGGCGATGCGGGATGAAGACGGACAGACTCGTCGGCATCATTATGATTTTGCTTGAACGGGAGCGTGTGGATGCGCAGACGCTAGCAGGTATGTTCGAGGTTTCGATGCGTACGATTTATCGCGATCTTGAAACCATCGGCATGGCGGGCATTCCTGTGCGCGCAGTGCCGGGCGTGGGCGGCGGCTTCGAAATTATGCAGGAATTCAAGCTGGATAAGCGCTTTTTCACGGCAGCGGAGCTTTCCACGCTGTTGCTGGGTCTGTCCAGCCTGTCCGGCATGGTTCGCGGAGAAGCATTGACCAATACGCTCGCCAAGGTCAGAAGTATTGTCCCTGCGGATCAGGCGCGTGAAATAGAACTGCGTGCGAATCAACTCTGCGTTGATCTGAGTCCTTGGATGGGGAATCGGAGCTTTCAACCGCAGCTGGAGACAATTCGGGCGGCGATTGGAGCGCATCGTCTGCTGGCAGTCGAATATGTCGACATTCATGGCAGCCGGACCGGGCGGACAGTCGAGCCGCACCGGCTGGTGCTCAAGGGCGGTCGCTGGTATTTTCAGGGCTATTGCCGGCTGCGATGCGGTTTTCGCCTGTTCAGGTTGTCGCGCATATTGAAAATGAAACTTCTGGAAGAAACGTTCGAACCCAAAAACTGCCCGGAACCCGAGCTGAGCTTTCCAAAAGCATCGCAGCCCGAAATGACGCGCATTCGGCTCAGGTTTCATCATATGCTGCTGGAGCGCATGCTCGACTTTTGTGCCTATGAGGACATTTCGCTGGCCGGCGGCGAATACTACACCGCCAGCTTTCCATTTATCGAAAACGATTATTTTTATGATATACTATTGAGCTTTGGCAACCGCTGCGAATGCATCGAACCTGCGCACGTTCGAGAAGAAATGAAGCGTAGAATCGGCGATATGGCGGCGCTATATCAGAATTAGAGCGGCGGCGGTTTCAAATCGAACCGCCGTCGAAAAACAATAGGGTCGCACGTCAATAGCGAAGGAGAGGCTTCAAATACCTGCCGGTTACGCTGAGCGGGTTGGAGGCGATTTCGTCCGGCGTGCCGCAGGCAACGATTTGACCGCCCTCATCTCCGCCGCCAGGCCCCATATCGACCACATAGTCAGCGTTGGCGATTACGTCCAGATCGTGCTCGATGACAATCACGGTTGCGCCCTGCGAAACCAGGCGGTCAAATACGCCCAGAAGCGTTTGCACGTCCAGTGGATGTAGGCCGATGGTCGGTTCGTCGAATACGAATACAGCTGAGTTTTGCGGCTTTCCCATTTCGGAGGCCAACTTCAGCCGCTGCGCTTCTCCGCCGGAAAGGCTGGGCGTGGCTTCACCCAGGGTGAGATAGCCGAGGCCGAGATTTTGCAGCGTTTCCAGCCGTTGCCGCACGACCTTCAGGTCGTTGCAGGCCTCGAGCGCGTGCCTGACGTCCATGGCCATGACCTCCGGCAGGGAATGCGCGCCGCGCTTTATTTGGCCGGCTTCCGCGCCATAGCGCGCGCCGCGGCAGTCGGGACAGAGGATTTCAACATCTGGTAAGAACTGCACATCCAAACTTATCGAACCGGTGCCGTCGCAGGTAGGGCAGCGCAGTCTGCCAGTATTGTAGGAAAAGTCACCTGCGGAGCAGCTGCGCGCCTTTGCGTCCGGCGTTCGCGCGTAGGCCTTGCGCAGTTCATCGTGTACATTGGCGTAGGTCGCGACGGTGGAACGAACGTTAATGCCGATTGGCGTCGCGTCGATAAGCTTGACAGAATCGATACCATCAGCGCGAATTGCACGCACGTGGGCAGGCAACGGCTTGCCGCCAATGGCCGCTTCGAGCGCGGGAATCAGGCTTTCCAGGATCAGCGTGGTCTTACCGGAACCGGAAACGCCAGTCACTGCGGTTAGCCTTCCCTTCGGAATCTCCGCATCAAGGGGCTTTACCGTGTGAATTGCGTTCGTTGACAGATGAATGCGTCCGGCAGCGAATATGTCGCCGCTGCATGCACGGTTTCGCACGCGCACGGTCGCTCCGGCCAAAAAAGGCCCTATGCGGGAATTGCCGTCGGCCTTAAGCTGGGGGATGGTACCCTGTGCGATGACTTGCCCGCCGTCCGCACCCGCCTCGGGGCCCATCTCCACAATCCAGTCGGCTTCTGAGAGAATCTGCACGTCGTGGTCCACCAGCACCACGGAATTACCGTCCGCGACCAGATCACGCATTACACCTTTCAGGCCAACGATGTTGGATGGATGCAGGCCGATGGACGGCTCATCCAGCACGTACAGCACGCCGGTCGTGCGGTTGCGTACGGCTCGAGCCAGCTGCATGCGCTGACGTTCACCGGTAGAGAGCGTGGCGGCCGCACGGTCGAGCGATAGATAACCCAATCCCAGTTCCATCAGCCTTGCGGAAAGGGTGTGGAATGAATCGCAGATATTTTCTGCCATTGGACGCATGGCCGGCGGCATGTCGCCGGGAACGGCGGAAACCCATGCCGCCAGTTTTGTCAGCGGCATGCGGCACGCCTCGTCCAGGCCGATGCCGCGCAGCCGCGGCTGACGGGCGCGCGCAGACAGACGCGTGCCGCCGCAATCGGGGCAAACCGCCTCGCACAGAAATTTTTCCACGCGCTTCATGCCTTTTTCGTCTTTCACCTTGGCCAGTGCGTTTTCTACGGTGTACACGGCATTGAAATAGGTAAAGTCGATTTCCCCGGCCTGATTGCTGTTTTTTGCCTTGTAGAAGATGTGCTTCTTTTCAGCCGGGCCATTGTATACGATATCCCTTTCACGTTCTGTGAGTTCGCAAAAGGGCACATCCGTGCGTACGCCCATTTCGCGGCACACATCCGTCATCAGCGACCACATAAGCGAATTCCACGGCGCAACCGCGCCCTGATCTATCGTGAGCGATTCATCCGGCACGAGGGACGCGCGGTTAACCGTGCGCACCGTTCCGGTTCCACCGCAGGTACGGCATGCGCCCTGACTGTTGAAGGCCAGTTCCTCTGCGGATGGGGCATAGAAGGATGCGCCGCAAACAGGGCAGCTGAGTGCCTGCCCGGCTGCCACGGCCAGCGATGGCTCCACATAATGGCCGCTGGGGCAGCAATGGCTGGCGAGGCGTGAAAACATCAGCCGCAGTCCGTTCAGCAATTCAGTACCGGTGCCGAAGGTGCTACGGATGCCCGGCACGCCCGGCCGCTGGTGCAGCGCCAGCGCAGCGGGTACGTAGAGCGTTTCATCTACCTGAGCGCGGGCAGCCTGCGTCATGCGGCGGCGCGTATAGGTGGACAACGCGTCCAGGTAGCGCCGCGAACCCTCCGAGTACAGCACGCCCAGCGCGAGTGAGGATTTCCCGGAGCCGGATACGCCCGCAATGCCGACGATCTGGTTCAGTGGAATGTCTACATTAATATTCTTCAGATTGTGTACCCGCGCACCGCGAATCAGAATTGCCCTCGGCGCGCTGTTTCTCGGGGATTGACGATCAGATTGCATTTTTTATACCTTTCCATTGGATGGTGTTCTAAGTATTATAGCGCATTTCGATGAGAATTGCACGAATAATAATCGACTTACCTGGTATGCCGCCGTATTTTATGATAAAATTCTCTTGAAAGGGAGGCGTCGTTATGGAATTTGAAAACAAAGTCGCCGTTGTGACTGGCGGCGCACAGGGCATCGGACGCGTCATTGCCGATGAATTCCGAAAACGGGGCGCGGTTGTCTGCACGATTGACCGGCAGCAGGGCGTTTATTTTACAGGTGATTTGGCGCAGGAGGAAACGCTGCGCCGTTTTGCGGATAAGGTGATTTCCGACTATGGATGCGTGGACTTTTTGATTAACAATGCGCTGCCGCTGATGAAAGGCATCGACGATTGCAGTTACGATGAGTTTAACTATGCGCTCAGAGTCGGCGTCACCGCGCCGTTTTACCTTGCCAAGCTGTTTCAGCCCCACTTTGCGCCGGGGGCGGCCATCGTCAATATTTCCTCGTCGCGCGATCGCATGAGTCAACCGCAGACCGAAAGCTACACCGCGGCGAAAGGCGGTATTGCCGCACTGACACACGCGCTGGCTGTGAGCCTTGCCGGGCGCGTGCGCGTAAATTCCATATCGCCTGGCTGGATCGATACGGTATTTACGCGCTACAATGGGCCCGACGCGGCGCAGCAGCCCGTCGGCCGCGTGGGTAACCCGCTGGATATTGCCAACATGGTGCTGTATCTCTGCTCAGAAAGGGCCGGGTTCATCACGGGCGAAAACATTTGCATAGACGGCGGCATGACGCGCCAGATGATCTATCACGGCGATTTTGGCTGGCGGTTGCAAGTGGGGGAATAGCGGCATTTATTCGATCAGCTTCAGCTTACGCATTTCGCGGTGAAGCGTTTCCAGCTTTTCAGTTTCCAGCGGGGTCAGCGGCAGACGCAGCGTGTCCTCGCACAGGTTCATCAGATGCAGCGCCGCCTTGACCGGAATGGGGCTGACTTCGGAAAACAGCGCTCGAATCAGCGGCATCAATGCAAATTGCAGGCCGCGGCATGCGCCGGTATCGCCGCGCAGGTAGTTCACAGCCATGGCATGCATCTGCTTTGGTACGATGTTCGCGGCTACGGATATTACGCCGCGCGCGCCAAGCGCCATCATCGGCAGCACCAGATCATCGTTCCCGGAATATACGGCGATGCCATCGCCTGCCAGTTCAAATATGCGCATGGCATGGGCGATGCTGCCGGAAGCATCCTTGTAGGCGCACAGCAGCGGGTGGCGTGCTAGCTGCAGCATTACCTCGGGCGGCATCTGTACGCCCGTCCGGCCGGGCACATTGTATACGATAATGGGTATGTGTACGCTATCGGCCACAGTCGTGTAGTGCTCGATCAGGCCGGATGCGCTGGCCTTGTTGTAGTATGGCGTTACCACCAGCAGACCGTCTGCTCCGAGTCGCTCGGCTTCAATGGATTGCGCTACCGCTGTGCGCGTGGCGTTTGCGCCGCTGCCGACGTACAGCGGCACGCGCCCTGCGCAGCGTGATACGGCGCATTCGATGATGGCGCTGCGCTCGGACGGCGATATGGTAGATGGCTCGCCGGTGGTTCCGAGAATGATCAGCGCATCCGTTTCCGAATCGATCTGCCAGTCGATCAGCTGTTCCAGCCGGTCATAATCCACGCGCGAGCCGCGAAAGGGCGTTATCAAGGCGGTACCGCTGCCATAAAACAGATTTCCCAGCATTTGCCATTCCTCCTAAATTATGCATTGGAGCGCATTGCCCCATGGGGAATTCTATTGCTGAATCGTCGCTGTATGCCCCCTGCTGAACGTGACAGAGGAATCAGCCGGTTTGAAAAATGTGCGCGCCGCTAAGTGGTAGCTGTAGAATTGATGCACTAGATTGAATTGGTGAATGGCCGTCCATTAGCTTTGTAAAATTTTCACGCTTTATGAAACAATTGCCATGTTGATGCGTCTCAATGTTAGTATATTAATTTGGCGTTTGGAGGAAAGATGATGAAGCGCTTTAAAAGAATAGCGTGCCTTGTGTTGGTTTTTATGTTGATGAGCACGATGATTGCAGCATCAGCCTATGCACCCTATGAGAAGCTGCACGTGACCAATTGCAATGCGTGGGTTTCTCTTCGTGAAGGGCCTTCAACAAGTTCAAAGCGAATTGTGCAGTTGCCGCTGGGAGTTTTGGTTGCTTTTGTTGATGAGAATGGTGATTTTCTGAAAGTGAGCTATTCGGGAACGATGGGCTATGTGGGCCGCGAGTATCTGATGTCGTCGGCCGATGTAGATTATGTGCCGATGTATGTCGCAAATTGCAACGAATGGGTCAGCTTGTGGGAGGAGGAAACGACAGATTCAACGCGACTTGCGAAAATCCCATTGGGGGTACAGGTGCTTTCTCACGGACGTCGGGAAGATACAGGCGCTATGGCACGGGTAGCTTATGATCATTGTCTTGGTTATGTGCGGCCTGAATATCTGTCCCTCTTACCGCCAAGGCGGGACGAATGTGCGCTCAAATCCGCTGCGTTGCATGTGCCGGATAAAAATGGGAACGATTTTGTTCAGACAGTTAATGATGAAAGTCATTTGAAAGCCATAGAGACCATGTTCCGTGCAGCTACCCCGGGCTTTAGTGGACAATGCCCGTATCGGGCACAGCTCGTGCTGACACTGCGCAATGGGGACGTTCTCAGGCTTATGTATCCGACGGATGGTTGCACTGCCTTTTTTACGACAGATGGGTCCGTATATGCATTTCCTGAAACTGCGTCTGATCAGTTTTGGACTATCTTTGATGAAGCTGCGCAGACAGTATTGCAATAATGGATGGCGTGCGCTTGCGCGATACGGGAGCGTGGAAGAAACGCTGCGCTCAGCAGGTATGATTCCGCCTGGTTTGCCGACATGCAGCCGAACATAGGTGCGATTGAGATGCTTTGACCAAAGATAAGATAAAGAGGCACCGGCGCAAAAACGCCCGCGAGAACATCAATGCCATGTGCAGAGATGGTTCCAGCGGGCGCTTTTGTATGTTGGTTCAACCGATGTCCACACCGGGATAGCGGCAGATCAGGCTGTCCTGCCGGAAACCTGCATGTTCCATCACGCGCAACAGATTCGGTACGCGCGCCTGAATTTCGACCGCGGCGCTGGTTAGACCATTCGAATAGAAATAGTCGCAGGCAAGATCGATCAGGCATTCGGCCACGCCCATCTGCCGCCACTTGCGCGCCGTGAACAGCCAGAACAGCCGTCCTTCGGTTCCTTCGCGCCAGAGCAGGGCTTCACCTGCCATGCCTGTGGGAGCGACCAACAGGATGCGCTTGAACAGAGCGTGCGCGCTCAGCTGTTGAAGATAATCAAACTCATAGGCTTCGGCATAGAGCTGGTTGTAGCGCTCCAGAAAGAATTTCTGCTCAATCGGGTCGTCCAAATCATCCTGAACCACCACGCAGCCCGCGGGTATGGGCGCGCGGCCTGAAATGGGCAACGCCCGACGCATCAACACCAGTCCGTCGGTATCCTTCAGGCCGAGCGCTTCCAACGCGGTAAGCAGTTCCTTGTCGTCGGGCTCAACCTGCGTGAAGATGCGCGCGGACACGCCAGCTTCACGGGCGATTTCCTTGGCGCGTGCTACGGCCGCACCCAGCAGCGCGTCCGGCGCAGGTCTGCCTTCGATGTCGATGTAAATGCGCAGCGGGCGATTTGGAAATAGCTGCGCGTTTTCCTGCACATAGATCGCACAGCGGCCCAGAGCATTGCCACTGCGCTCGTCGACGGCTTCGAAGCAATTTTCACTATTCAGGCCGTTTTCAGGTTCTCTTGTGTGTCTCAGTATCATGCAATAACCTCTTTGCCGAATGCGCGACTCATTCCCATTCCGCCGCAGCGGTGGGGCGACCGGTGATATCGTATACGACGTGGGTGATCCCGGGTACCTCTTCGGTGATGCGCTGCACTACTGCGCCCATCAGGTCGTAGGGCAGCTTGTAGGCAGGCGCTCTACCGGCGTTGGAGGAGCCCAGCGCCCGCAGTGCGCAGACGTAACCTTCGCCGTGCAGACCGGGCGTTTTCAAATCGGTCAGTATCGCAAAGTACTGGGCGATTTTGCGGTTCAAACCCGCCTTTTCCACCTCTGAGCGGAAGATGGCGTCCGCCTCGCGCAGCATATTCAGCTTTTCAGCCGTTACTTCGCCCAGACAGCGCACCGACAGCCCGGAGCTTTCAAACGACGGACGCGCCACCATTTCATCCGGTATGCCCAGATAGCGGCCCAGCGCGCGTACATCCTCCTTGAACAGCAGCCTTAACGGCTCAATTCGGCGGCAACCCTCGATCAGCTCGCCGATCATCGGCGGCCGGGACTTGATGACGTCCGGATAAATGGTGGCTTCGGCCATGCATTCGATGTTGCCAGCCTTGATATACTGTTCGGCAAACACGGCGGAAAGCTCGTCATGCATCACGCGGCGCTTTTTTGCCGGATCGGTTACGCCGCGCAGCGCCTTCATGAAACGTCCGCGCGCATCTATTTCAGTCAGACTCATGCCCATCTGTTCGTAGAAGAATTTGCGCACGAATTCTGGATCACCCTTGCGCAGCAGGCCGGTATCGATGAATAGGCAGTTCAGTCGCCCGCCGATAGCCCGGTTGAGCAGCGCGGCGGTTACGGCAGTATCTACGCCGCCTGAAACCGGCAGCATGACATTTTGATCGGCCAGCTCGCTGCGAACGCGTTCGATCAGTTTCGGAGCGAAGTTTTCCACGCTCCAGTTACGTGCCGCACCGCAAATGCCCACGGCAAAGTTTTCCAGTATTTTCAATCCGTCGGGATCGTTGGATTCCACGTAGAATTGCAGCGCATATACGTTCTTTTCGGGGCAGGCGAACGCGGGAACGAGGCCGGCAGGCGTGGTGGCGACGGGCTTGTAACTTTCGGGAAGCTCGAAGCCGTCTACGCGCTCGAAGAAGCGATCGTTTTCGCTCAGGCTTTCAAACAATGGACAGGGCAGAAACTGAACGAAATCCTTGTCCTGCTGAAGCTGTATGCCCTGATGCGCGGCGCCGATACGCTCCGCCAGCATGCGGCTCGCACCGCCGAAAGCCAGCAGCGGTACGCTGAAGGCATCCGGCTCGAAGGGCAGCGGTTCGGCGCGCAGCGCGTGCGCGTCGCCGCCGGCCAGGATCACGCCCAGTGGGCCGCGGGCGCACACCTCGTCCACTGGCGTATCGCCGGGCAGAATTTCGCAATATACGCGCTCGCCGCGAAGCCGCCGCGCCGTGTAATAAGCTTGGCTGCCGCCAAAATCCAGTATCAGTATTAATTCACTGTTCATGGGAACCTCCCCAATTTACCGCTTGGGATCGCAGGCCTTGGGCGGCCGGTGATCCACGATGTCGATCTTTCGAAGCACCTGTTGGGTGATATCTATGTGAAGGCTGCGCGTGAGCTGCAGGCCGTACATCAGCACATCGGCAAATTCTTCGGCGATCATGTCGCGGCGCTCATTGTCTTCCCCGTCTAGCAGACGCTGCACATCCTGCGGATTCATCCATTGGAAGTGTTCGAGCAATTCGCTCATTTCGACGGTCATCGCCATGGCGACCTGCTGTGGGTTCTGAACGCCCTCCTTGCCCCAGCCCTTGCGCAGGCAAAGCTCGTGAACGCGCTGCTTGAGCTGGGATATCGTCGTGTTATCATCGCAATACATATGGTTCTACCCCTCCATCATAAAAGTAGTATACCATATATTCGCCTTTTATGCAAATTTCTTCGTGTGGATGGGAAAACGGTTCGGTCGGCAGCGCACAGGAGAACAAATAGAATTAACGTTTTGGATGTATAATGAAGTAACGCTTGGTATATGGAGGCAAAAATGGCTAAAACTTATTCCGCCAACGACATCACCGTGCTCGAAGGGCTGGACGCCGTGCGCATGCGCCCTGGCATGTACATCGGTTCAACCGGTACGCGCGGCCTGCATCATCTGATCTGGGAAATTGTGGACAACGCCATCGACGAGGCGTCCAATGGCTATGCTTCGGAAATTACCGTTACCCTGAAGAACGACGGTTCCTGCGAGGTGACGGACAACGGCCGCGGTATTCCGGTGGACATTCATCCGCAGATGGGCGTATCCGCGGTGGAGGTGGTGTATACCCAGCTGCACGCGGGCGGAAAGTTTTCTGATAAGAATTATGCCTATTCCGGCGGTCTGCACGGCGTGGGCGCGTCGGTGGTAAACGCGCTTTCGGAATGGCTGGTGGTGGATGTGTATAAGGATTACAGCCACTATCGCCAGC
>CAKUDW010000052.1 GCA_934645275.1 uncultured Clostridia bacterium | reverse complement strand
CGGGAGCTTTATACAGGGCGCTGCCGACGACGACCCAATCGGGTTCAGCCTTGGCAATTTCGGGGAGCTGATCCACGGTAATGCCGCCGGAAATGCCGACCTTCGCATGCTTGACGTGGGACTTGACGTACTTCAAATCCTCAATCGGCGCGCCAGCGTAGTCCAGCATGTCGTGCGCGGTGTGCAGGAGAATGTAATCGAAGCCCATATCGTCCAGCTCGAGACAGCGTTCATACAGCTTCGGCACGCCGATCACATCTACCATTGCGAATTTGCCGCGTTCGTGCGCTGCGCGCACCAGGCCGGAGCAGGTTTCGTTGTTGGTCAGGCCGATGGTGGTGACGATGTCCGCGCCCTTGTCGTAGGCGTAGCTGCCGATGTCGTAGCCGCCGTCCACAATCTTGTTGTCGGCCAGCACCAGCTTGTCCGGATAGGCCTTCTTCATCGTTTCAACTGCGGAGTAGCCTTCAATCAGCCCCAGAAAGGTTCCGATTTCGATGATATCCACATAGGGATGAATTTTTTCCATCAGTTTCAGCGCTTCTTCAATGGAAGGCAGATCGATTGCAGCCTGCAATTTCATGGGTATTCCTCCTTGTAATTTGAATGAATATGTGTATATGATACCGTTTTATTGTGAATGCAGCGGAACCGGCCGGCGCCTGCCAGCCGCGCCCTCGCTTATTCTCCAACCTTGAGCACGCCCCATACGCCGTCCAGCTTTTCCACCAACGCCTTGTAATGGGCAAATTTTTCGGCGTAGATTCCGACGTTTTCGGGAATGGGACGAACAATTCGCGTCTGGCCGCGCATATGTGCGTAGGCTTCTTCCAGCGAGGAATAGAAGCCCGCGGCCGCAGCGGCCGTGATGGCGGTTCCCAACGTGCCCATTTCAGAATCGGGCGTGATTTCAATGGCCGTGTTTAGCGCGTCTGCGAAAATCTGCACCCATTCCGGAGAATTGCACGCGCCGCCTGCCATGCGGATGAGCGCGGGCTTTTCGCGGTTCGCCAGCAGATGTTCGATCTGCAACATGTGGGAGAAGGCTACGCCTTCGTACACCGCGCGCAGCATGTTTGCGCGCGTATGCTCGCCGTGCAGGCCGATCCAACAACCGCTGGCGTCGGCGTTATCGCGCCAGCCACGCAGATAGGGCAGGAAGAAGGGCTGCCCGGGCGCGGGCGGAGTTTCAGAAATCATGCGGTTGATTTCAGCATAGAGCTCCGCGCTGCCGCGCGCCGCTTCGCCGTAGAGCGCCTGAATAACCCACTCCAGTGAACCGGAGGAGGCGAAGAAACCTTCCTCGATCAGGTAGAGTCCGGGGAACGCGTACAGCTCGTTGTAGCGAACCGTGCCGTTCAGTATAGGTGTGGGAGACGCGTAGGCGTTGATGGCGCAGGTGCCGGTAATGATAAAGAGCGGCTCGCTGTTGAGTACGCCCAGAGACATGGCGCTCGCCAGTACATCGTGATGGCCGGCGACCACGGGCGTGCCCTCGGCCAGACCGCATTGCGCCGCGGCCTGCGCCGATACCGCGCCACAGATCTCGTTGTCCCAATACAACGGGGCAAATTTATCCGCCATTTCGGGAATTCCGAAGGCTTCGGCGAGCATCGGATCAATTTTGCCGGTTTGCAGGTTCATCAGGCCGCTGACGGAAAGACAGCCCATGGAAGCGACGGGTCTGCCGGTGATGCGGTGAATCAGTACGTCCTTCATGGAAAAAATGTAGCCGATGCGCGCGTAGTTTTCCGGCTCGTTTTCCTTCATCCAGCGCAGCAGGGTGTTGGCGTGGCTGGAGGAATTGCGGCGGTAAATATAGGGATAGAGACGGTCGGCGGTACCGTCCGTTTCCCAGCGCTCCGCGATATCCAGCGCCCGGCTGTCCGATGAGGCGATGCCGTTTCGGATTTCTTCGCCGTTTTTGTCGACTATATAGAGCCCGCATCCCTGCGCGGAAAAGCCCACGCAGGCAACCTCGGCAGGGCTTATGCCGGAGGTTTCCAGCAGCGAACGAATCAACCGGCAGTTGATCTCCCAGAGCGTGCTCTGGTTATATTCCAGCCAGCCGCTCTTTGGCGAAATCAGCTGGCTTCGCTCCTTCGCCTGCGCGATCTGCCGTCCCTCCCGGTTAAACAGCGCTCCCTTGATGTAGGTCCCTCCGTTGTCTACGGTGAGCAGGTACTTTTTCATTATAAAGATTCTCCCTTTACATGCTTGAGTTTGACATGAATTATTATAAGTAAACGATTTTCGAAAGTCAATTATGTTTATGATAACGAATTAATGATACAAAAATCATACTCTCAAAGCCAAAAATTGTTGCTTTAAAAAAGCATATGGAGCTTGTTATAATAAGCATGCACGCGGAAGCGAGGCTTCCGCAAAATTGAAGGAGGAAAAAGCAATGAAAAAGGTTCTTTCCCTGGTCCTGGTTGCCATGCTGGCTCTCGTTTCCATGAGCTTCGCCATGGCGGAAGAAAAAGCTCTGGTAAAAGTCGGTTTCTCCGAGTCCATCTATGACGGCGCATGGCGCGTATGCGAAGTCGAAGACTTCAAGAAGACCTTCACCGAGGAAAATGGCTATGAGCTGATCATTGCCGACGCGACCAACGATATCGAAAAGCAGCTGGCCGACGTGGACGACCTGATTGCCCAGCAGTGCGATATCATCCTGATCGTTCCCGTGGATGCGAACGCGGTTGCGCCTGCGTTCAACGCCTGCAAGGAAGCTGGCATTCCCGTGATCGACTTGGACACCCAGTATCTGGACGGCACTTGGGGCGAGGACTTCATCACCACCGTTCGTTCCGATCAGTTCATGCAGGGCAAGGCCTGTGCGGAATGGGTTATGGAAAACTTCGAATCCGGCTCCGTGAAGGTGCTCGAGATCACCGGCAACCCCGGCCAGTCTGACGCTCAGAATCGTTCCAACGGCTTCAACCAGACGCTGGCGGACGCGGGCTTCGAATACAGCCACATCCAGCAGAACGGCGAATGGTCTCGTGCGACGGCTCAGGAAATCGTTTCCAACGTGGCCATGTCCGCGGACGGCGACTTCAATGTGATTTACACCCACGCCGATGAAATGGCTCTGGGCTGCATCCTCGGCCTGAAGCAGGCGGGTCTGGTTCCGAACAAGGATGTCTACATCGTGACCGTTGACGGCCAGTTCGAAGCGCTTGATGCGATGGTCAACGACGAGCTCGCAGCTCTGATCACCTGCTCTCCGCGTGGCGCCGGCCTGTGCAAGGACATCATCGAGAAGTACTTCGCGGGCGAGACCCTGGAAGAGACCTACTTCGTCGATCAGAAGACCGTTACCGTAGATAACGTTAAGGAGCTCTACGATCAGGTTGGTTTCTAATCTTTAATTACTGAAGAAAAAACAGCGGGGCGGGGCTTTAAAGCCCCGCTTCGGTTTAGAACGTGTCTTTAGAATTCCAGGAGCGGCGCGAATTTCTCTTGATTACCTATTGTGAGAAACGCGCATTGATGACGGAAGTGTTCATGATTTGGGCGCGGGAGACGCACGCGCTCAGGCAACGCAAACGAAATAGTTGAGGACGGACATTATGAGCAACGAATATATCCTCGAGATGAAGGGAATCTGCAAATCTTTTCCGGGCGTCAAGGCGCTGGATAATGTAAGCCTGCAGGTGAAACGTGGCGAGGTTCTGGCCCTGATGGGTGAAAATGGCGCGGGTAAATCCACGCTGATCAAAATCATGACCGGCGTATACAGCGCTGATTCGGGAGAGATTTATTTCGATGGGAAGAAGGTTGAAATTCGCGATGTTGCGACTGCGCAGAACATCGGCCTGAGCCCCGTTTATCAGGAGCTGAATCTGATCCCTTATCTGAGCGTTGCTGAGAATATTTATCTGGGGCGTTATCCTCGCAAGAAGGACGGCAGTATCGACTGGAAGAAGCTGTACGCTGATTCGGAACAGTTAATGCGCGATATGGAATTGGATATCGATGTGCATGCCATGTTGGATACCTTCGGTGCGGCGGCGCAGCAAATGGTGTCCATTGTTCGCGCGGTGAGCTACAACGCCAAGCTTGTGCTGCTGGACGAGCCTACCTCCTCGCTGGACGCAAACGAGGTACAGCTGCTGTTTGGCTTCGTGCGCAGGCTGAAGGCACGCGGCATCGCAATCGTATTTATTACGCATAGATTGGACGAGGTATTTGAAATTACCGACAGGATTACCATACTCAAGGACGGCCAGTATGTCGGAACGTATCCGACCGCGGAAATGACCAAGCACGAGCTGGTTACGCGCATGGTTGGCCATGAAGTTCAAAATGAAAGCATGAGGGACGGATCACGCAAATTTTCGGACGACTACCTGCTTGAGGTGCGGCATCTGAAGCAGTTCCCGAAGGTTTCGGACGTTTCCTTTGGAATACACAGGGGTGAAATTGTGGGCCTTGCGGGCATGCTTGGCTCTGGACGCACGGAGACGGCGCAGTTGATCTTCGGCGTGAATCCGCCAGAGGGCGGTGAGATTCTGGTGGAAGGCGAGCAGGTGTGGATTGGTAGTCCGCGCGACGCGATTGAAAAGCACGGCTTTGCGTTCGTGACTGAGAACCGCCGTACCGAGGGCCTGATTCCGGATATGTCGGTTAAGAACAATATTGTGCTTTCCTCGATGAAGCAGGTGCAGGGCAAGTTGTTGATTAACAACGCAAAGCGCAATCGCGTGGTTCGCGAATATGTGGATCGCCTGCGCATCAAGACCCCGACGGCGGAACAGAAAATCCGCTACCTTTCCGGCGGCAATCAGCAGAAGGTGATTCTGGCGCGCTGGCTGGCCACCAATCCCAAACTCATCATTCTGGATGAGCCGACGCGCGGCATTGACGTGGGTGCGAAGCAGGAGGTTGAAAAGCTGGTAAATGAATTCGCGGATAATGGTATTAGCGTTCTGTATATATCTTCCGAAATTCCGGAGCTGGTGCGCAACTGCGACCGCGTAGTCGTCATGCGCGATGGCAAAACGTTGGGTGAATGCCAGGGCAGTACGCTGAAGGAAGCCAATATACTCAGGCTGATTTCTGGCGAAGAAATCCATGAAGACTGACCGCGGAGAGGACGGTAAGAAGATGGAAACGACCAAGAAGAAACTCATTTCGCGCGAAACTATACAGCGCTATGGCGCGGTGGTCATGTTTATTGCGCTGTATGTGTTTAATGCATTCTATACAAAGGGCTTTTTCAGCTGGCGCATATTCTGGAACCTGATTATTCAGGCTTCCCCGGCCATTCTGGTGGCTTTCGGCATGACGTTGGTCATCGCCACGGGCAATATCAATATCTCCGTAGGTTCAATGATGGGTCTGGGCGGCGTTATATTCGCCTACTTTGTCAAGCGCGGCGGATCACCCATACTGTGGCTGGTCATCTCGCTGGCGCTCGGCGCGGCGGTCGGCGCGCTGCTGGGCGTAATCATTTCGAAATTCAAGGTGCAATCGATGATCGCCACGATGTCCGGCATGTATATCCTGCGCGGCGTGGCGCGCGTGATTGCGAACGGTTCGCAGATCAGCTACAACAACGCGGCGGTTTCCGCGCTTTCGTACTATCGCGTGGGCGGCGTTGTGCCTCTCCAGGCAGTGGTTGTGCTGGTTATGCTGGCGTTTCTGTATATCTTCGTTACCCGTGCGCGCTATGGCGTGCAGCTTGAGGCGAGCGGTAACAATCAGCGCGCCGCACACTTGGCGGGCATCAATACCGTGGCGGTAATTACGTTGGCATATGTGATTTGCCAGACACTTTCTTCGCTGGCGGGCATCGCGAAAATGATTACCGTATCCAGTGCGGACGGCTCGGGCCTGGGCTTGAATTACGAATTTGACGCCATCGCTTCGGTGGTTGTGGGCGGCACACCCATGGCGGGCGGACGTCCCAACATTATCGGCACGCTGTTTGCCGCACTGCTGCTGCAGACGATCGAAATCATGGTGAACATGAACGGCATCTACTATGCGATTGCACAGATTATCAAGGCGCTGATCATCATGATTGCCGTCTATTCGCAGTACGCGGGCACGAAGGAAAAGTGAGGAGGCTAACGACCATGAAAAAGAAAAGCTTTGTCGATTGGCTAAAGGACAATACGGCGCTTGTCGGCCTCGTCATCGTCTTGCTGGTAGGCTCATTAATCAACTTCAAATCCTTTTTCTCGTTCACGAATTTCATGAACGTAGGCCGTCAGGCCACCATTCGCGGTCTGCTGGCGTGCGGCATGACGCTGGTAATTATTTCCGGCTCCATTGATTTGAGCGTGAGCACAAACTTTGCAATGTGTGGCTTCCTGACGCTGTACTTTGGCCAGTACAGCACGGTTCTGGGTTTCCTGATGCCCCTTCTGGCAGGCGCGCTCGTGGGCGTGATTATCACAGTCATGACGATTCGCTGGCGCTTCCCAGCCTGGGTTGCGACGATTGCAATGCAGTTTTTCCTGCAGGGTGCGCTCCTTCAGCTGACACAGGGCAATACCTTCAAACCCGCCGAAACGAACGAAGCGCTGTATGCCTTCGGCAACTTCAAGGTGGGCGTGCTCAATACCTACGTGATCGTATTTGTGGTGGTATTCGTCCTGTTTGCATTGCTGATGAAGCATCGCTCGGCTTTCCGCAATATCTACGCGGTGGGCGGCAACATCGAAGCTGCGCGCATGATGGGCATTTCTGTGTTCAAGACGCGGTTGCTTGTACACGTGATCTGCGGCGTGCTGACGGCGCTTGCCGGCATCCTGCTGGCCACGCGCACGAACGCAGCCTATCCTCTTGCGGGCAACAGCTATGAAATGTATGCAATCGCGGCCAGCGTGCTGGGCGGCATCTATCTGAGCGGCGGACGCGGCAAAGTGCTGGGCACGTTTGTCGGCGCGTGGATTCTGGGTTTCCTGAATAACATTTTCAACATGCAGAGCACCGTCAACGCCCTCTGGGAACAGATTATCACCGGTTCGGTAATTATTCTGGTGGTGGTGGTGCAGTCCATGAATTCCAATTCGCTGATTTCCTTTAAGCGTAAGCACGCAAAAGCATGACGGCATAAAAGACACTTGCCTTTCCCGGTTGCATCCATTAAAATGATGTCGGCAGACAAGCGGTGGGTATGGCCGGGAGAGGTGATGACGATTGAAACACAGAAGTGAATATGACGGCGAAAGGGTGGGTAGAGGCTTGCATATCAGCAGAAAGATATATATGAGCGTTGTGAGTGTATTTCTGGTATGCGTCTGCCTGCTCTGCGCAACGACGATCGTGTTCATGTGGATGTATATCAGCAGTCAGGAAAGAACCGAAGTCGAGCGGCTGGAAGGGCAGATTATTTCCGAGTTTTCCAGCCTGAACGATGAGGCGGAGAAGCTCTGTGACCTGATTGGCAATAATTATGATATTCAGACGATTATTCGCAAGCCTGCTTCGGACGACTGGACCGCGCGGGCGCAGGAGCGTTGCATTGTAAACGGCAAGATAGCTTTGCTGGCACAGAGCTATACGCACCGGATCGACAATGTAGCGCTGTTTTTGCTGGATGGACGCAAGTTCAAATACGGCCAGTTTGGCCCCCGTGGCGACAGCGTGCTGGAGGAAGAATGGTTTCAGACCATTCTGGATGCAGACGGGTTCACATGGCTGGGCCGGCAGGAGCATTCGCTCGCGCTGCACAGCCTGGAATGGGACTGCGCCGTGGCGGGTATGCCGGTAGTCAACCTGCGCACGAACGAACTCTGCGGCGTGGTGGTGCTGGAAATGAGTATTTCGGCACTGAAGGATATTGTGGACTCCATATCGGATGAGAATAACACCGTCACGCTGGCGGACGGTTTAAGCGGTGAAGATATTTATTGTAGCCGCCAGTTTGCGACCAACAGGGGCGTGAGCGATTCGTGCGGCGTTTTGCAGGGCAGGTTTAAAATTACTACTTGCGTCAACGACGCGCGGGTGCGCGGCTGGTCCAGAAACGTGATGCTGTTGATGGCGGCGGGTACGGTGGTGCTGTTTCTGCTGTTGCTGCGGTTCGGCTTGCGCAGCCTGAACCGATCGGTTACGCGACCAATTGAGGAACTGCAAAACTATGTGGATGTGTTCGACAACGAGAGCCTTCCGCCCGAGCTGAAGTGCGAATCGGATGTAATTGAAATTACTCAGTTGCAGGCGCGCGTGCAGAAGCTGCTGGAGCGCATACACGTGATGCTGGAAACCAGCAAGGAGGAGCAGAAGACGATACGGCGCGCGCAGGTGGCGGCGCTTCAGGCACAGATTAATCCGCATTTCCTGTATAACACGCTGGATTCAATTTCGTGGCTGATTCGCATGAATGAAAACCAGAAGGCGCTGGAAACCCTGCACGCCTTTTCTGGACTGTTTCGACTGGCGCTGAGCAATGGCAAGAGCTACGTGACCGTGCGCGACGAGCTGAACTATGTGCAGAATTATATTAAGATTCTGAACGTGCGTTACAGCGATCAGATCGCCTTTGAAATGCAAATCGTGGATGAAAGCGTGCTGGACGATTATATTCCAAAGTTGTTGCTGCAGCCCATTGTGGAAAATGCCATCGAGCATGGCATCGGCATGACGGAGGATCAGCGTGGAACCATACAGTTGCGCGTCCAGCGCTGCGACGGTGGCGTGTGCTTCAATGTGCGCGACGACGGCGTGGGCATTCCGGAAGAGCAGCTGAGGCAGATTCGCGCGGCCATGCGCGACGGAGAGCAGAGTTCGAGCGCAGGCGAGCGCAAGAGCTATGGCATCTATAATGTGAACAACCGGCTGCGCATTTCCTATGGAGCGCAGTATGGCTTGAGCTTTGTGAGCGAATATGGGAAATATACCAGTGTGAGCGTAGTGAGTCCGCTTTGCAATGCCAGGGGAGAGGTGATATTGTGATACGAGTGGTATTGGCCGATGACGAGCCGTTTGCCAGGCGCTGTATGCTGAACAATATTGACTGGAAAGCCAATGGCTGCGAAATTGTAGGTGTATGCAAAAACGGCCTGGAGGTAATCGAACTGCTGAAGACGACGCAGGCCGACGTGTTGGTGACGGACATCAAAATGCCGCACATGGACGGCCTGGAGCTGGTGAGCTACATTCGCAGCCAGAAGATGGATTTGCGTGTGATCATTATCAGCGGATACGAAGAATTCGAATATGCCAAGCGCGCCATTGATTATAAGGTGGACGGCTATCTGCTCAAGCCCATCGTGCCGGATGAATTGCTGGAGAAAATTCGCCAGGTTGGGGCGGCCATTCAGGAAAAGCGTGCGCAGCGCGCAGCCGAGGATATGCCCAAAGCGCTGTTCGCTCGCGCGTTGAAATCGGAGGATTATGAAATTTCTGCCGACTACGCCGCGCTGGAGGATTGGTTCTATGCGGTGGTGTGTATACACGTCAATGCCGGAGAAGCTCTGCAGGCGCAAAACGAAATGTTTTCTGCACTGGAAGCGCCCGGGGCGGGAATATACTATTTTAAGCGAATATGGAACCACAGCGTATTTCTGGTGGCCTCGGCGGACAGCGCTGAATGCCGCAGCTGCGTCGAAAAGCTGACGACGGATGTATCGCGCGTACTGGAGGCTGCGGGCATGCCCGGCTTTAACATTACCACCAGCAATATTTGCGCCGGCTTGGATTCGATTCTCTGCGCGCACGAGGAGGCCAGCAAGGCTATGCTGCTGCGTGGAATCACAGGCTCGGGAAAGACGTTTTTCGGCTGGAAACACTATAAGGTGGAATATCGCCTGTTCCGCGAGGACATTTTGGCAATAGACCATGAGGTGCGCAAGGGCAGATTGGATTCGGCGTTGGCGCAGCTGAACGCGGTGTTCGAGCATTTTGCCAGTGAAAACTGTTCCATGATCGACGTACAGATGTTCAGTGAGAATCTGCTCTTTTCCCTGAATGAAAACGAGCACTTCAGCCGAATTGCCGAAACCGATGAAGAGTATGCAGAAGGCTGCATGAAGATATTTATGGCGGAAAGCCCTGAAAGGATACGCGAAGGGCTGGAAGAGATTGTACACAGCCTGATTAACCGCACGGGTTCACGCGAAGGCACGGTGGAAATGCTGATTGAAAGCGCGAAGGAATATGTTCGAAGTAATCTGCGCGATCCGGAGCTTTCGCTGAACAAGGTGGCCCGGTATCTGAACCATAATCTGTCCTATTTCAGCTACGTGTTTTCAAATGCGACGAACATGACGCTTTCAAAGTATATTATCGTTCAGCGCATGGACGCTGCCTGCGATTTGTTGAAGAACACGGATAGTCGGATTGCGGAAGTCA
>CAKUDW010000051.1 GCA_934645275.1 uncultured Clostridia bacterium | reverse complement strand
AAAAAGCGCATATCCGTCTCCTGACGGAGCATCAGCCCCATCAGGCCGGTGGCATACGGCAGCGGCGCGAAGCCCGAAAGCACGCGCTTGCCGATAGTGAATTTTCCCTTTTCGGTAGCGCCGAACATAATGATGCACGCACCCATGTTCGTGCGATAAGTATCGAGCATGCCCTGCGTGTAGGGCGCGACCTTGATTGGATGCTTGCCGCCTTCCCAGGTGGTCTTAATCCAGATAGCGGCAGGCTCGGGCAAATCCTCATCGCGTTTGGCCAATAGAATTTCCGCATAATCCTCGTAGGTTGTGAGCGGAACAGAATTTCTGAATTCTTCAATCGTTCTCGGAGCGGGCGTGCCGCGCAGTATGCTCCGGCCCAGATTGCTGCCGCACCAAAGGCGCAACTGTTCCTGCATGAGCCGCCGCTGAATGGTCATGTAGCCTTCGACGTCCATATCCATAAAGCCGAGATATTCGCGCCACATCGCTTCGCTATCGCCATTTCTGAGCTTCTCGTCCAGCTTCATGCATGGCCCCTCCCCTCTGAAGTTTCCTCGCGTACTAACCGGCGCGCCGCCTGAATTTAGGAATCAAAAACGGCACCCGCGCCCGGTAGGCCGCGTAATCTATGAATGTCCGGTCAAATATCACCCTGTCCTGCACGGCGATATAGACCAGATTGTAAGCCGTGAGCAGCGCCGTACACAGCAACATTTGCCGCGATGGCAGCGCCAGATATAAAAACAGATAAACGCCCGCAAGGCTCCAGAAGCCCGGATGCCTGCACAGGCCGTATGCGCCCCTGTCGCAAACGCGCCGCCTGCGCTCGGGATCGGCGTAGGTTTCACGCGGCAGGGCAAAAAACAGCAGGTAGACTTCCGCCCCCATGCAGCCGAGCGCCGGCAAGCCGAAGCAGAACAGCCGCCAGAACTGCGCGCATGCAATGGAATTCACAATGGCCCATGCGGTGCTCAGCGCCCACAATGCAAGGCCGGCCATGAAGCCATAGCCGCATATGCGCCCGTGCAACGCGCCAACCGTCCAGAAATCATAGGCCAGCAGGGCCGCCAGTCCCGCCGTCGCCGCCGCAATCACCATATGAAGCCGGTTCTCCTTCCAGCATTCACCCATTTCAACACTTCGATTATACCACAGTGACACAGATTTGCAATATTATTTTGTTACCTTTTGTATTTAGCATGTAATTGTCAAATTTCGGCAGATATTGCGTCACGAATGCCGGCATCTCTCCGCGAATAGCATCGCCCCGAAGGCCCTGCTTTTACCGATTTCTGTTCGTTAAATATAGCCCGAATTCGCAAAGTTGAATTCGGGCTATTCTGGCGTATTCTGCTTTTCATTTCTCAGAAGCTCAGCGCACCGGGCTGTAGCTGGCGTTGCTCGCGTATGCGCGCGATGCGTTCCTCGAGATACATCATGGAACCGGCGTCTATCGCATATTCAAAAAATACGACGCGCCCGGCGGCCGCCATTTTTTCCAATATTTCCACCGTTTCCGGTGTGCAGAAAGCGGCGTAGTCCGGGGGCGCGACGGCGATATCCGCCGCTTGCAACGCGTCCGTGTCATTGGGAGCTGCCATGGAAATATCCATCTCCGGCAAACAGTTGGAAATCAGTTTAAAGAGCGCTTCGCCCTCGCACACCGCGCAGAGCCGCCTATCCGCTGCCTGTGCAAGACGTATCAGGCTGTCCCGGGTGAGTGCAAAGGCCAGCCGCACAAGCTTATTCTGATCCGGCAGAGCTGAAGCGAGCGCCTGTGCGTCCCCCTCGGCGGCGAGAATCACATCGGCCTCCTCATCCACACTGTATGGGTATTCACGCACCTGCCGCGGCGTACAAATAATCACGCTGGCATTGGCGATGCGCTGAAGCTGGCGAATATACAGCGGCGCGAGTTCGGCATAGTCCGTCACAAGCGCAATGCGCAGGCCCGACCAACGCAGGCCCCATTCACGCATCTTGATATTCAGAAAAATCTGAATTTCCGCCGGGGAAAAGTGCAAATCCGTAAGCGTGCGAATCATGCGGTCGATAGCGGTCATCGCCTGGAACTTGCGGCTGTCGCCGTCGTCATCCTGCACGAATTTGACAAAGCTGCCGCGGCGGCGCGTCATTTCAATATCGCCCATTTCGCGCAGTTTGTCGTAAACGCGCTTGATTGTGCCGCATGAAAGGCGCATGCTTTCCGCCATTTCGCGTACGGTGGGCAGCTGCGCGCCCGCCTTGAGCGCGCCGCTGCGTATTTCTGCGTTGATCTGATCCACCAGCTGGCGATAGATTGGAATATCGCTTTCAGGATTGACACTGTAGCGGAACATATTCCCTTCTCCCCCTGTTAAAGCCGCGCTTATTTCTGCGCAGCAAGATATTCGTCCCGGCCCGTCTGGTACAGATTGTTGCCCTCGCTGTCAATGATGACGACCACAGGGAAATCCTCAACCTCAAGCCTGCGGATGGCTTCCGCACCCAAATCGTCGTAAGCAATGACCTCAGCCTTCTTGATGCACTTGCTCAGCAGCGCGCCGCAACCGCCAATCGCGCCGAAATAGACTGCGCCGTGCTGCTTCATAGCATCAATGACCTCCTGGCTGCGCTTGCCCTTGCCAATCATGCCCGTCTGGCCAATGCCAATCAGCGTGGGCGAATAGGCATCCATGCGGTAAGACGTGGTGGGACCGGCGGAACCGATGGCCTGACCGGGCTTAGCCGGCGTGGGCCCTACAAAATAGATAATGGCGTTTTCAATGTCCAGCGGCAGCTTTTCGCCCCTGGCCACCAGTTCGCACAGGCGCTTGTGCGCCGCGTCGCGGGCGGTATAGATCGTGCCGGTTATCAGGCAGCTGTCGCCCGCCTTCAACGTGCGCGCCATTTCATGAGTCAGCGGCGTATGAATCGCTTTGGTCATTTCAAATCACCTCCGATTTATGTCTGGTCACATGGCAGTTGATGTTCACGGCCACGGGCAGGCTGGCAATGTGCGTGGCAAATTTTTCGATGTTCACGGCCAGTGCCGTGGTCTTACCGCCCAAGCCCTGCGGACCGATGCCCTTGGCGTTGATCTTTTCCAGCAACTCGCGCTCCAAATCTGCCCAGAAGGGATCCGCGTTGCGCACGTCGATATTGCGCACCAGCGCTCTCTTGGCAAGGTAGGCCGCCTTATCGAAGGTGCCGCCCACGCCTACGCCCACCACGATCGGCGGACAGGGATTCGGGCCCGCGTCCTCAACGACCTTGAGCACGAATTCCTTCACGCCTTCGATGCCGTCTGAAGGTTTGAGCATTTTGATCTGGCTCATGTTCTCGCTGCCCGCACCCTTCGGAGCCACGGTGATGTGCAGCTTGTCGCCGGGCACGATGTCATAATAGATCATCGCGGGCGTATTGTCGCGGGTGTTCACGCGATCAATGGGATCGCGCACCACAGATTTTCTGAGATAACCGTCGGTATAACCCTGGCGCACGCCCTCGTTGATGGCTTCGGCCAGATCGCCTTCCACATGTACGTCCTGCCCGATTTCCACAAATACGCAGGCAAGGCCGGTATCCTGGCAGATGGGCACTTCATTTTCGTTTGCGATATCGTAGTTTTCAATGATGCGGTCCAGTATACCCTGTGCGCCCGGCCACGGCTCCTGCGCGCGGCACTCGGCGATGCGGTTCTGAACGTCTGACGGAAGGTGGCAATTCGCCTCGATGCACAGGCGACGAACTGCCTTCGTCACTTCGCTGGCTTGAATGTTTCGCATGGTTTGTCCCTCCTGATTCTATTTTGCATATGCGGTTTAAACGCCGCGTATTTCGTCAATCTGCGTACCGTCGCGGTAAATCACGCGGCCCACCACGCGCCCGTCGCACGGCTTCGTCTCAGGCTTACCGGTAATCTTTTCGGCAATCTCCTTCAATTCGTGAATATCCACAATGTTCATGCCCGCGTCGCGCAACCTGGCCGCAAGCTCCGGCCGCTTCGGATTTACGGCCACGCCGCGCTGCGTGACGAGCACGTCGACGTCGCGCCCCGGCGTGGAAATGCAGCGCACACGGTCGGTCACGATCGGCAATCGCGCACGGAACAGCGGCGCGATAATCATCGAAAGCTTCGCGCCCGCAGCGGTATCGCTATGGCCGCCGGAACCGCCCATGATAATGCCGTTGGAATCGGTATGTACGTTGACGTTAAAATCGGTGTCGATCTCCGTCGCGCCCAGAATCACCACGTCCAGCTGATCCACCACGGCGCTGGCCGCAGCGGGGCTGGCATACTGCATGGCAGAGATTTCCTGATGCGCGGGATTGCTGCGGATGGATTCCACAGCTTTCAAATCGAAGCACTGCACGTCCATCAGCGCCTTAAAACAGCCCGCATTGAGCATGTCCACCAGATAGCCGGTGATACCTCCGGATGCAAATGAACCCTGCACGCCCGTTTTGAGCATTTCATCCATCAGGAATTTGGCCGCAGCCAGCGACGCGCCGCCCGCGCCCGTCTGGAAGGAGAAACCGTCCTTCAGGAGTCCCGAGTGCTTAATCACTTCCACCGCCTGCCGCGCCATAATCAAGCCCACAGGGTCGCGGGTAATCTTCGTCGTGCCGGAAACAATCCCCTTCGGGTTGCCGATGGCGGATACCTGTACCACATAATCCACATATATTTCCGGAATCGACCAGCCAATCATCGGATAGGGCACGAGGTTATCGGTAATCACGATCACCTTTTTGGCGTACATCGCATCCGGAAAGGCATAGCCGAGACTGCCGCAGGCAGACGGCCCGTACTTGCCGGAGCAGTTGCCCGCCGCATCAGCAGAGGGCGCGGCGATAAAGGCCACATCCACTGGCGTAACGCCCAGCGCAATGTCCCGCGGGCGGCCGCCGTGCGTGCGGAATTCCACCGGCTCGTCCAGGATGCCCTCGCAGATGCGGCGGCCCAGCCCGGCGGACATGTAATCCGTGTTAATCTTGCACACCACACGGTTGGCGATGTGCTCCTCCAGCGGCGCAGCATGAATATCGAATATGGAGCTGGCGTTGAGCGTGAGATCCCGGATACCCAGTTTCGCAATCTCATCCATTACCATGTTCAGCGTATAATCGCCGTTGCGCAGATGATGGTGGAAGGATACGGACATGCCGCTCCTAAGTCCGGACAGCTCGATGGCCTCCCGCAGGCTGCCGACGATTTTATCGTTCATTCTCCGTCCCTCCTTCCAAGTCCCAGCGCTTCGGCGGCGGCAATGGTCTGCTGCGCACGCGCCACGATGGGCGCGTCGATCATTTTGCCGCGCAGCGCCACCGCGCCCTTGCCCTGTTCCTTGCCGATGCGAATGGCTTCCATGACTTCATAGGCATAATCGATTTCCGCCTCGCTCGGGCTGAATACCTCGTTGATCGCACCCACATGCCGCGGTGAAATGGCCGATTTGCCGGTAAAGCCCAGGCTCTTGGCCAAACGCGCGTCGTCGTAGATACCCTCGTCGTCATTGACGTCAGTAAAGGGCGTATCGTACACGTCCACGCCCGCGGCGCGCGCGGCGCACACCATGCGGTTGCGCGCATAGAAAATCTCGTCGCCCCCCTTTGTGCGCTTGCATTGGAGGTCAGCGGTCAAATCCTCGCCGCCCAGAAAAATTGCCTTCACGCGTGGCGAAGCGGACGCAATCTGATAGGCGTTTTCAACGCCGAGCGCCGTCTCGATCAGCGGTATCAGGCCGACGCCGCCCTGCGGCATGCCGAGCCGTTCCTCAAGCTCAGTCATATAAGCATCCACCCGGCACACATCCTCGGCGCAGCCGGTTTTAGGCGGCATAATCAGACTGGGGCGCACCGACATAACGGCGTCCAAATCCTTCTTCCAGAAAGCGGTATCTGTGGAATTGATGCGCACGATCACCTCGCAGCGGCCAAAGCCCATGCGGCCGATGGCATTGCGCACCAGAATGCGCGCAGAATCCTTCTCACCAGGCGCTACCGCGTCCTCCAAATCCAGGATTACGGCGTCCGCGCCCAGGATTTCACCGTTTACAATAATATTGGGCGTATTGCCCGGCAAAAACAGCATAGAACGGCGCATGCATCATTCTCCTTTCGCGCGCAGCACGGCGGTTTCCACCCTTGCGCGAATCACACAGTCCAGTGCGCCGCGATCCACCAGGCGCACGCGCGCGCATTTAACGCCCTGTTCGCCAAGCACTTCTTCCACCGAACGGCGAATGGAAGCGCCGAACTGTCCGGCCACCACAGAATCCAAATCAATTTCAATTCCCGCCGTGCCCGGCTCCAGCTCGACGTACACATCGCTGGATTCCATTGTGCCGGCGCAGGCCCGCTTCACGATCTCGCTCATATCGAATCGTCCCTCTCCGCTCATGAAATATGTGAATTGATATAGATCATTTCGTTCATATTATATATTAGAAACTCCATTTTGGCAACTATGATTTATTTACTGTAAACATTTTTTCGGGTATAATAAGATTTGAAAATGCGGAGATGTTTTTATTCTGAAATTGGCGGAGGGCTGCGTATGTACATGACGACCGGCCGCCCATTTACCGGGCGCATGCTGGAAAATTTAAAGCGCTTTCTGGCGCGCTGCGGCCTGGACTACGACGCAGGCGTGCGCTATACGGCGGCGCTCGTGGAGGACGGCGAGATTATCGCCGCCGGTTCGCTGGACGGCGCGACCATCAAGTGCGTAGCCGTCGCGCCAGAACATCAGGGCGAGGATCTGTGCGCCCGCATTCTCACGCAACTGCGCGGCGAAGCTTTCGACCACGGCATCACACAGTTGACACTTTTTACCAAGCCTGCCAATGAGGCCATGTTCGCCGCATTCGGCTTCTATCCGTTGGCGCGCACGGCCGATTGTCTGCTGATGGAAAACCGCCGTGACGGGCTGAGCGCATACCTGCACAGCGTCCCGTCGCCCGCGACAGGTAGAGTAGGTTGCATCGTGGCCAACTGCAACCCGTTTACGCTGGGCCACCGCTACCTGATCGAAACCGCGGCCGGGCTGTGCGATTACCTGCACGTGTTCATACTGTCCGAGGACAGAGGCATACTGCCGCCCGAAACGCGGCTGAAGATTGCACGCGAAGCCTGCGCGGATATCAAAAACGCGGCCTTTCACCCAACAGGCATGTATATGGTATCCGCCGCCACCTTTCCGGACTATTTTATTCGGAATAAGGCGCGCAGAGATGAAATATTCTGCGATCTGGATCTTACTCTGTTTGCCGGGCGCATCGCCCCGGCGCTGCGCATCTCGCGGCGCTTTGTGGGTACGGAACCATACAGCGAAACTACTCGCACCTACAATGAGGCGATGAAGCGCCTGCTGCCCCCGCGCGGCATAGAACTCATCGAAATTCCACGGCTGGAAGCGGACGGTGCGCCCGTAAGCGCTTCGCGCGTGCGCGCGCTGCTGAACGCCGGCCAGTTGGAACAGGCGCGATCACTTGTACCTGAAAATTGCTTTCAGGAGCTGCTTATTAAAAACCACGGAGGAACGCATTCATGAATTATCCGAGCCGCATGCACAAGAGCCTGATTGAGTCCTCCTTCTTTGCGCCGCGCGGCCGTCATCGCATCTACGAGCTGGGCATGCAAATCGCCCAGCAATACCTGAGCCCCTTTGATAAGCTGATCGGCGTAATCGGCGAAGCGGGTTCCGGCAAGAGCGCGCTGGTCCACGGCATGTTCCCGGGGCTTGAGCTCACCAACGACGACGAGGGCGTAAATGTGCGCCCGTTGCCGATTCTAGAGGCCGGTGAGGAACGCGGCTTCTACACGCCCCACACCTATCATCTGGATATTCGCTTTGAAACCGGCTTCACCCAGCCGCACATCCTGGCGGATGCGATCATGAACGCCATTTCGCTGGGGCGGCGCGTGGTGGTAGAGCACTTTGACCTGATCTACCCGCTGCTGCCGAGAAACGCTGATTTGATGATCGGCGTGGGCGAGCAGATCATCATCGGCAGGCCGACGATGTTCGGACCGGAGCCGTCTGAATTCGGCGATATCGTATATAAATCGCTGCCTTACCGCCTGATGGCACACACGGCGGAGGATCTGTGCGAAATGCACATGGATCCCGATCTGGTGCATAGCTGCCGTCACGATGACATCCACCACGGCTTCATATTGGATTTTCAGGATCGTCTACCGCAGATTGACCTGTTTGATCTGGAGCTGCGCGTCAATGCGGACATTGCTGCAAATCTGCCCGTGGAATACAGCGACGAGACGCATATCAGCGTCGGTGGGCACCTCCACGAATGCAGCGGCCCGCGCACGCACGTCTCGTCCACCGGCAAGATCCACGGTTTTCGCCTGTATCACGAAATCGTGCATGACATTCAGCAAAACCGTTATCTGATGATCGGTTTCGTTGGCGAACACAGCGATGAGGAAATCGCCAAGCTTGAAAACCGCCGGGGATACTAAAGCATGCTTGAATTGTCGGTGCATTCCTTTAGAATCCGCCGACCTGCAAAACTCCAGTTTTGCCAATTCATCTTCTTTAAAAAAGAAGGGAACATTAAAACGCTTCTCTGGATTGAGAATTGCAAAAGCGCGCATAAGTATCCTGCCGGTTTAGATTAGAGCAAAACTCGGAATAAATGCGACGCATTGGCGCAGCATTTTCATGCGGGACACGACGCCGCGGCGAGCATGTGTCGAAGGCACGTCGCATCGCAGGCGGCCAGGCCCGCGCGAAAGGGCCAACCGAGCGATCGCAGGGATTCCCGGAATGGCTCTGAATATGAAACACAAGTAAGCAAAGGAGCTGCTATCCATGAAGAAAAAGGTTCTGGTGATCGGCGTCATCGGCGCGGACGTACACGCCGTTGGCAACAAGATTCTCTACCATGCCTTCACCGAGGCGGGATTCGACGTGGTGAATCTGGGCGTGATGGTTTCGCAGGAGGAGTTCATTTCCGCCGCCATCGAATCCGCCGCGGACGCCATCGTCATCTCCTCCCTGTATGGTCAGGGCGAACTGGACTGCCGCGGCATGCGCGAAAAGTGCGACGAGGCGGGCCTGAAGGGCATCCCATTGCTGGTTGGCGGCAACATCGTCATCGGCAAGCAGACCTTCGAGGACGTTGAACAGCGCTTCAAGGCCATGGGCTTCGATCGTGCCTTCCCGCCCGGAACCGCGCCGGAAACCACCATTCAGGCGCTGCACGAAATTCTAGACACGGAGGATGAGAAGGCATGAAGCCCATCCTGCTGATTGATTTCGGCAGCACATACACGAAGGTCACCGCCGTGGATGTGGATTCGGAAACCCTGTTGGGTACCGCAGACGCTTACACCACGGTACAGACAGATGTGAGCGAAGGCCTTGAAAACGCCCTCGCCAAATTGCTACAAAAGACGGGGCCACTGGATTTCGCCGCGCGCTACGCCTGTTCTTCCGCCGCAGGTGGATTGCGGATGGTCACCAGTGGACTGGTACCGGAGCTGACCGCCGAAGCCGCGCGTCAGGCCAGTCTGGGTGCAGGCGCGAAGGTGCTGAAAGTATTTTCATTTCAGCTGACGGAGGACGATCTTCAGGAAATTCTGGACATCAATCCGGATATTTTCCTGCTGGTTGGCGGCACGGACGGTGGCAACAGCGAGTGCATACTGCACAATGCACGCATGCTTGCCTCGGCCAGCTTCGATTTTCCGGTGGTCATCGCGGGCAATCGCTCCGTCGCCCGAGAATGCGAGCGCATACTTTCCGGCCATGAAGTACACCTGTGCGAAAACGTGATGCCGCGCTTCGGCGTGCTCAACACCGAACCCACGCGCAAGAAAATTCGCGAAATATTCCTCAGCCGCATCATACAGGCCAAGGGCCTGACAAGGGCTGCCGGATTGATTTCCGGTATACTGATGCCCACGCCTTCGGCCGTAATGAAGGCGATGGAGTTGCTAGCCAAAGGCTGTGAGGATGAGGCCGGGCTCGGCGATCTGATTGCCGTAGACGTCGGCGGTGCCACCACGGACGTATATTCCATGGCGGACGGCATGCCCTCGGCAGCCGATACCGTTTACAAGGGCCTGCCCGAACCGTACGCCAAGCGCACTGTAGAAGGCGATATCGGCATGCGCTATTCCATCCACGGCATTGCCGACGCCGCAAGCGTCGCGCGCATCGCTCAGCTGGCCGAGATGGACGAGGCGCGCGCCGCGGAGCTGATCGATTATCTCGGCAACCACACGGACGTGGTACCCGAACCGGGTTCCGAACTCGAACGGCTGGATTACGCGTTGGGTTCCATGGCGGTGGAAACCGCCGTGGCGCGCCATGCCGGCTTCATGGAGGAGACCTACACGCTGATGGGTTTGACCTATGTGCAGTCCGGTAAAGATCTGCGCGCCGTTAAACAGGTTATCGTGACCGGCGGCTGTCTGATTCACACCGCTCGCACAAAGGATATTGCCGTCCACGCGCTCGCCTCCCCTGCCGCGCCC
>CAKUDW010000050.1 GCA_934645275.1 uncultured Clostridia bacterium | reverse complement strand
GCATAAACGATGCGCCGTGCGGGCTGGCAAACACCGCCTTCGCCGTGCGATCAATCACTTCGTCGGCGTATTCACGGGTGAGCTTGGGGGAGAAGGGGAGGTCGTCATAGTTTCTGGAAAGGCGCACACGGCTGGAAATGACGACGTCCTGATCCGGCGCGCACACGTGTTCACGCATCGAAACCGCCCTCCTTCCAGTTGTCGATTCGCTCCGGCGGGCCGACGTGGATGCTCTTTTCGCGTTGCTCGAGTTGATTGGTGAGCGCGCGAATCGCATCGCGGTATTTGGCGGCTTGCTCGTACTCCTCCGCATCCACAGCCTTTTTCAGCTGCTGGCGCAGCCGATCGATATTCATTCGAATGGATACGCCGCTGTGTACGCCGCCGGGAATGCGGCCCGCATGCTGCGTATTGCCGTGAATGCGCTGCAGCAGCGCGGTCATCGGTTCGCGGAAGGCGTCGTAGCAGGCCGCGCAGCCCACCATACCGCCTTTCTTGAATTCGCCGTAGGTCATGCCGCATTGTTCACAGGTAATCGCTGCCGTTTCGGGATCGAGTTCCTCGCGTCCGGAGGAACGCTTGCCTTCAATCAGATTGTTCAGTATACCGGCCAGATTTTGGATATCGAAACCGGGCAGTTCTTTTTTATATTTCGCCATGCAGTCCGGGCAGAGATTTCGTTCCGTCTTTTCGCCATTGTATATGGCGACAAAGTGGAACATGGCCGGATTTACACCGCATTCTTCGCACATCATTTTTTACATTCCTCCTTCGGCGTTTTTGAACACCTGTATGAGCATATTCCTGAATACGGCTGCGCGCAACACATCCTTGCCGCTTACAGGCAGTCCTAGCGCCGTTCTGGATGTAGCTGCGCGCATCAGCGCGGCCTCGCGGAGGGTGAGCAGCTCGCCCTCCAGCAGCTGCTGAATGATGGCGTTCGCCGTCTCCTCGTCTATGGAGCTGCCCACGCGCTTGAGCAGTTGATCCAGCAGCAGGTCGCCCTTGCGCGGGTGCATGCGCACGATGCGCACATAACCGCCGCCGCCACGCCGTGATTCTATCAGATAGCCATGATCCACGGAGAAGCGCGTGGCCAGCACGTAATTGATCTGCGACGGCGCGCAGCCGAAATGCTGCGCGAGTTCATTGCGCCGCAAATCCACGTGCGCGTCCTCACTCATCAGTTCCTTTATAAACTGCTCGATGGTATCGCTTAACTGAGCCATCGTCATCGCCTTCTTTCTTTGACCATCTTTGACTATTATAATCGCCAATCGTTCATTTTGCAAGAGGAAAAAAACAGAAGACGGGCGAAAATCGCCCGCTTCTGGAAAAAAGTTACAGTTTAACCATAAAATTCAGCACAATTTGCGCCCGAAACGCCGGTCATGCGCCGCCGTCGCGCGTCAGCATGACTGTGGCCTGAGCGGAAATACCAATTTCCTCACCTTCAAAGCCCATGCGCTCGGTGGTGGTGGCCTTGACGTTTGCGCAATCCGGGGCTACGTTCAGCGCGCAGGCAATATTATCGCGCATGGCGGGAATGCAGGCGGCCAGCTTCGGCCGCTGTGCAACGATGGTGATATCCGCATTGACAACGCGCCAGGCACGCGCCTGCAGCAGCGCCATCACGCGCTCCAGCAGCAGCATCGAGCAGATGCCGCGATAGGCCGGGTCGCTGTCGGGAAAGTGACGGCCGATATCGCCTTCGCCGATGGCGCCCAGCAGCGCGTCCATCAGCGCATGCACGGCCACATCCGCGTCAGAATGTCCGTCCAAACCGCGATCGTGTTTGATTTCCACGCCGCAGAGAATCAGTTTTCGACCAGCCACGAGCCGATGCGCGTCGTAGCCGGAACCCACGCGAAATTCCGGGCGGGCGTTCAGCCGGCGAAAATCCTCGGGCGTGGTGAGTTTGATGTTCTGCAGCGCACCTGGAGCCTGTGAAAGGTGTACCGTGCCGTAGGCGGCCTCATAAATCATCGCGTCGTCGGTCACGTTCATCGCCTCCTGTCGCGCGCGCCGATGCGCGGCCATCAGTTTCGCATAATTGAAGCTCTGCGGCGTTTGCACCGCGCGCAGCAGACTGCGTGCAGGCGTGGAAACTGCGCCGGTAAGCGGGTCGAGTTGCTTTATAGTGTCCACCACGGGTGTGGAGATTACGCCGCTGCCGAAGTTTTCGGCATCTGAAAGCGTGGCGCGAACCACGTCCGGCGTCACAAACGGACGGGCCGCGTCGTGTATGGAAACAATCTGCGTGTCCGCAGGCAGTGCGCACAGTCCGTTCCAGGCGCTCTCGCAGCGAGTCGCACCGCCATCTACCACTGCGCGAAGTAGTGGAAACGGCCCTTCCATTTCCAGAAGCCGCGCAATTTCTGCGCGCTCGCCAGGCGATACCACCAGCCAGACGCCATCGTAGGCCTGCGCTGCGGCAAGCGCATCCAGACAACGCGCCAGCACACTGCGGCCCTGCCAGCGAAACAGGATCTTATTTATTTCAAGCCCCGAGCGTTCGCCGCGCCCTGCTGCCAGCAATACGCAGCGCGCGATCATGATTTTGCGCGGTACATGCTGTCCGCATCCTGTTTGGCGGCGTGCTCCGCGATGGACAGAATTTCGTATTCATGGTACTGCTCGCCAAAGCGGATACCCAACACGTCGCCCACGCGCACGTCGGTGCCAGGCTTGGCTTCCTTGCCGTTCACGCTGACATGGCCTGTGGAGCAGGCGTCGTTTGCGACGCTGCGGCGCTTGATGATGCGCGAAATCTTCAGAAATTTGTCCAGCCGGATGGACGTGATCTGTTCGCGAACCACCGGTTTTTTGGCTTCCATGGCTTTTCTGCTCATTATTCTTCCTCCGAATTTCAAAAAAGGACTGCCTGTATAAGACAGTCCTCTCTCATGCGTTGTTCCTGCCGAATCAAAACTGATCCTTCAGGCCCTTGCCGGCCTTGAAGCCGGGAATTTTCTTTGCGGGGATTTCGATAGTTTCGCCGGTGGAGGGCTTACGGCCGGTCCGCGCAGCGCGTTCCTTGACCTCGAAGGTGCCAAAACCCATCATCTGAACCTTATCGCCTTCCTTGAGCGCTTCGGTAACGATGTCCGTGAAAGCGTTCAGCGCGGCTTCCGCCTGCTTGCGGTTCAAATCGGCCTGTTCGGCGATTTTTGCGATCAGAGTAGCTTTATTCATGGTAGTTCCTCCATTTCTGATATGAGATGACCCTTCGGATCATTCGAAAAAATCACAACTCTCGTAATTCGATGCATCCATGGCAATTCCTGCCGGATTCATGTAGTTTCTCACAATTTAACGCGCAGCCAATATTGATGTCCGGCCTCCGGCTCAGCAGGCAACGTGCCGCCCTCAGCTTGAAGCGCGTCTTCGAATGCTGCGAAGCGCGCCGCAAAGCGGTCGGACGCTTCGCTCAGCGCGATTTCGGGGTCGACATGCGCGGCGCGCGCCAGCGCACACGCGGCAAAGAGCAGGTTGCCGAGCTTTTCTTCGTTGCCTGGGGCCGCGGCGAGCGCGGCGGCCTGATCGAGCATATCTCCAACCAATGCGGAGATATCCTTCGCACGGACGCCAGCGCGGCCCGCCCGATCCGCGAGTTTGCTTGCGCGCATTGCGGCGGGCAGACTCCGCGGAATATCCGCCAGCGATTCAGCGTAGCTGTGCTGCCCGCGCTCCTTCATCTTGTTGTGCGCCCACAGGTCGAGTACGGCCTCTGGATCGCCTGCGCGGTCGCCGCCAAAGATGTGACTGTGGCGTTCGATCATCTTTTCACAGATCGCGCCGGTCACATCACCGATTTCAAATTCGCCGTGCCTGCGCGCAATTTCCGCATGCATCACGACCTGCATCAGTATGTCGCCCAATTCTTCGCACAGGTGCGTTTCATCGCCCGCATTGATGGCGTCGATGGCCTCGTAGGTTTCTTCCAGCATGAAGGGGCGCAGCGATTCGTGAGTCTGCGCCTTATCCCACGGACAGCCGCCTGGTCCCTGCAATATGCGCATGATGTCGACCAGTTCGTCGAAGCCGTAATGCTGGAGACGGGTCAACTCGCGCTCGGCTGGAATAAGGGCGCAGCTGCGATGGTCGTAACTGCGGGCGCGGTCAAGGTCGTACAGCGGCAGCCTTGCAATCGTGCCGTCGCCGCTGAGCAGAAATGCCCGCGCCTCATCGTTGTAGCATTCCATCAGCTTGAGTTTGACCTCGGAGGCCAGCTCGCGGCTGTTGATTTCGCGAATCAGTGCGTTTTCCATCGGCGAAAGGAGGAAGTTTTCCCAATCTGAGGCTTCCAGAAGGCGCGTGCCGCCCTCCAGCAGGCCGAAGAGCGCGCCTTCCACCGGTGGTCCGGCCATAATGCGGCACTTCGTGCCCGATGCAACGAGTTGCTGCACGCTGCGGTCGCGCACATCGTATACCACGTAGCTCACGTCGCTGTCTTTCGCCGCGCGTATGACCGCTTCTGCCGCGCGCGCGGCGTGCTCGTCAAAATCCTCGCATTCATCGTAGAGATAATCCAGCGATTCAAACGCAATTTTGCAGCGCTCCAGATAGTCTGCGCAGCCGATGCGGCGCGTGTGCAGTAGGATTCTGCCGCTTGCCTCCAGCGCTTTGGCCGCTTCAAGCGTGAGCTCGCCCTCGCGCAATCCCGCGCCGATTACCAGAATATTGCCCATGCCGTTCACATCCATTACCATATTTGATATGATTTGATTTGATACGGCTTATTCTAGCACAGGCGCGGCGCGCAGCGCAAGTATAATTACTGCTCCATTTGTCGCCCGACGATGTTGGCCGTGGTTTCAGCCACTTTCCGATCGACCTCGTTCATTTGCACGCCGGAATCGCGGCTGAGCAGCATCAGGCAGCCGATGATTTCGCCGTCAGCCAGAATCGGCGCGATAATCTGTGCGGAATATGCGTCAGCTCGGTCGTCGCCAGTAACAGGAATCATTCTTGCGCCCGAGGCCAGATTCAACATCTGCAGCTGGCGTGACTGCATGATTTGGTCCACTTCCGGACTCAGTGCCTTTTCAACATAGTCGCGCTTGTTTGCGCCGGAGGCCGAAACCACTGCATCGCGGTCGCTGATAAGGGTGATGTGGCCCAGTGTGCGATAGAGCGAATCGGTGTAATCCTTGGCGATGGTAGCGATTTCGCCGATTGGCGAATACTTTTTCAGCACGACCTCACCGTCGTGATCGGTGAAGATCTCGAGTGGATCTCCCTCGCGTATCCGAAGAGTGCGGCGGATCTCCTTGGGAATCACAACTCTGCCGAGTTCATCTATTCTGCGTACAATGCCAGTTGCTCTCATATTGGATCACTCCTAAGTTTCTGTCCTGACGCCTGCATTTTGTCAGGCCTTCCTATTGTTCGCAACACAGGGCAAAATATGCAAATTCTATCTGGCGCTTTCTGGCAGCAGGTTTTTCAGCCGAATACTCGCCGCGCAAGACTTGGCCGGTATTCTACCGCGTCGCTCTCGCGGCCGGTCAGTACGGTGCCGCTTTCGTACAGCAAACGGTGACGCGGAAGGATGCTGTAGGCGTATTCCGTGCCCATATCAGCCGTATCGTCTGCCCAGACGATGGCTTCACCTGCATTTCCGCTGAGTACGGCGGCAATTTCACTATCGGCGCCGGATTTGCGCAGCACAAGGTAGTCGGCGTTTGCATCTTTGGCGGTAAAGCTCAGGGCGATTGCGCCGTCCACATCCAACAGCTGCAAATCATCCACCGCCTCGGGCGCATCCCACAGGCCGGAAATCTGCGTGGGCAACTGGCTTTTTCGAAAATACTCCGTCTGCACGTATTCCTCCGGCGTATTGCGCGCAGCCAGCAGAACCTCGTGGCGCTCGCTCAGCGCCGCACGATCGATTTTTACGGCTGCCAGCGAGTTCGGCACGATGAAATCGTCCTTGCTCAGCAGCGGCGCGATTTTCCCGAGCAGCGCGGCGCACAGCGCGGCGGGATAGCTGCCGCCCCCGGCATAGTCTGAAATGGCGTGGCTGGAATCCGGGTCGTCAAAGCCCATCCACACGGTGACGGCAAGGTCGGGCGTGTAGGCGGCCGTCCAAATATCGCGGTTGCCGCCACCGGCTTCGCCCACGGTGCCGGTCTTGCCGGCCACGGGCAACCCGCAGGCGGAAAGCGCGCGCGCGCTGCCACTTGCAGCGGCAGTCTTGAGCATATCTGTCAACAGAAACGCGCTTTCGGCTGATACGGCAGTTTCACTGGGCGCCGCCGCTTGGTACAACTGCTTGCCGTTCGCATCGGTGATGCGCCGGATGGCGTGGGCCTGGACGCGCGTGCCGCCGTTGGCCAGCGCACAGTAGGCCGCGCCGAGCGCCGCGGGCGTTACGCCGTAGGTCATCGAGCCCAACGCCAGCGAAAGGTTTACATCCTGTGCGGCTGGCGCGACGCCGAAGCCCGCCATGGCACTGCGCACGCGGCTTATGCCGATTAGGTCGGCAAGATCTACCGTGGCTACATTCAGTGAGCGTGACAGCGCCTCGCGCAGCGTGACGGTGCCATAATACTTGCCGCCCGCATTTCCAGGCAGATACTTGCCGGGGAATTCGCGCTGCACATCCTCAATCATGGAAGAGGGAAGAAAGCCGCAGCGGTCGATGGCCGCGGCGTAGGTAGAGATGGGCTTGATAGCCGAACCGGGCTGGCGGCGCGACTGCGTGGCGCGGTTTAGCCCGCGCTGCACGGCGTATTCGCGGCCGCCCGCCACGGCGCGGATTTCGCCGCTGCCGGGGTCGAGCGCGATCAGCGCGGCTTGCACGGGCGTGCCGTCGGCGGCGGGATCAGGGAAGTTCGCGCCGTTCTCAAATAGCGCGTTCACTGCATCCTGCATGTCGGAATTAAAGCCGGTATAGATGTGGTAACCGCCGGACATGACTTCCTCTGCGTCCAGACCGAGTATTTCCTGCGCTTCGTCAAGCGCCAGATCGGCAAACCATCCATAGGACGCGGCATTGGTTTGCAGGTTCAGATTAAGGCTCTCGGCCTGTGCCTGTGCCGCCGCATCCTGCGTGACGGCGGCCATATCCGCCATGGCTGAAAGCACGTAGTTTCGTCGTTGAAGCGCGTTTTCCGGGTGCAGGTGCGGCGCATATTTTGACGGCGATTTGATTACGCCCGCCAGCAGCGCGCCCTCAGCCAGCGTGAGTGCAGAAGCGTCCTTGCTGAAATAAGCTTGCGCCGCGCTTTGAATGCCGAAAGCGCCGTTTCCGAAATAGACGGCGTTCAGGTAAGCTTCCAGTATTTCATCTTTGCTGAGCTTACGCTCCAGTTGCCGTGCCAGTACGATTTCCTGCACCTTACGGGAAATGGTCTTGTCGCTGCTCAGGTGTGTGATTTTAATTAGCTGCTGCGTGATGGTGGAAGCACCCTGGACGAAGCTCCTTGCCTTGATATCGCTGATCAGCGCGCCCAGCATGCGCTTTACGTCCACACCGCTGTGCGTATAAAAGCGCTGGTCCTCGGCGGCGATGAAGGCATTTTTCACATCGTCGGGCAGCTGACTGAGCGTGGCATGTTCGCGCGGGCGCGTCGCACCGAGCGCCGCTGTCTTTTCGCCATAGCAATCGTACACGGCGGTGCTTTCGGGCAAGTTTTGAATCAGATCAAGGTCGAGCCGCTTCCAGTGCGGCAGATCCAGCAACCAGATCAGCGCGCCGATGGCTACGGCCAGCAATCCGGGCAGAATCCATTTTAAATATTTCTTCAATTCACTCATCCTCCGCCGTCAGCATTCCCGCTTGCGGCGCGCTTTAGACATGTCGAACGAAAGTCAGAATAGCCGCGCATTCGCGTTTCTTCGCGGCAGGATGCGCGCGGCAAAGGTTGAACCTATAATGGCGGGAGGAAATGAACTATGCTCAATTATGAAATCGACGGCGGCGTACTCACGGTACATTTGCAGAGCGAGCTGGATCACAGGTCGGCCAGCGGGCTTCGTGGCGAGCTGGATAAACTGATTTCTGATCGGCGCATCCGGCATCTGGTATTTGACTTGTCACGGCTTGAGTTCATGGACAGCTCGGGCATCGGCCTGGTAATCGGAAGATACCATCAGATGGCGCGCAGGGGCGGCAGGGTTTCGGTGAAGAATGCGGACGGGCGCGTAGACCGGCTGTTTCAGATGTCCGGCATTTATAAGCTTGTGGACCGCATGGCGTAAAGGAGGGGGAGCGATGCAGACAATGAATGAAATCAATCTGGTTTTTCCGTCCAGACCCGAAAACGAGGCGCTGGCGCGCATGGTCATAAGCGCGTTCCTCTTGCCCCTGAACCCAACGATCGAGCTTCTGGCAGACGTAAAGACCTCTGTTTCCGAAGCGGTGACGAATGCGATTGTACACGGCTATCGAGGCTGCATGGGCGACGTGCGCCTGCGCGCGCAGCTGCGTGACGACGGGTTGCTGACGATAGATATTGTGGATCGCGGCTGTGGCATAGAAAACGTCGCGCGGGCACGCGAACCGTTTTTTACCACGTTGGACGGGGAGGAGCGCAGCGGTATGGGCTTTACTGTAATGGAGAGCTTCATGGACGGCGTGGAGGTTAAGAGCGAGCCGGGCCGTGGTACTGCGGTGCGCCTGCTCAAACAGCTTCCCGTGCGCGAGGAAGCGCTCGCGCGCAGGGCCTGAGCGCGCCGGATTACGAAGGAACGCTCGAACTGCTCAGGCGTGCGCATGGCGGCGATGCGGCGGTGCGAGATGAGCTGATCAAGGAAAATCTGCCGTTGGTACACTATGTGGCGCGACGCTTTCAAGATCGTGGCGCGGAATACGACGACCTGTTCGGCTGCGGCTGCATGGGACTGCTCAAGGCCGTAGATCGCTTCGATCCGGCCTACGGCGTGCGCTTTTCTACCTATGCCGTGCCGGTGATCATGGGCGAAGTGCGCAGGTTTCTGCGCGATGAAGGGCCGGTACACATATCGCGCAACATCCACGACAACGCCGTAAAAGTTGAAAAGTGCCGCGAAGCATTTGTGAAAGCGCACGGTGCGGAGCCGACCATCGGTGATATCGAGCGCGCCACGGGGCTGTGCGGCGAGGACGCACTGCTGGCCATCGGTGCGCGTCAGCGCGTGCGCTCGCTGAATGAACCGGTGGGTGCTGACGGCGAAACGCGGCTGATGGATGTGCTCGGACGGGACGATACGGATGAAGTGGATCGCCGGCTGACGCTGGCGGCGTTGCTGCGCGATCTTGATCCAAAGGAGCGCATGCTGATTGTGCGCCGCTATTTTAAATCGCATACGCAGACACAGATTGCCCGGGACATGGGCGTTTCCCAGGTTCAGGTTTCACGCATGGAAAAGCGCATCCTGGGGCGCCTGCGCCAGCTGGCGCAGGGAGAGTGAAGCAGGATGGATGGGCCGCAGATTTTGGCGATGCAAACTGTGTCCCATCCATCTGCTTTAATTTCTTAACATTTGCCCGTTGAATAAATTGTCAATTCGTGATAAAGTCATTTTAGATATTTATGTCCCTGAGGAGGGTTACAGTGGAGCTTTCCGATCGTATTGAGGGTTTGCTTTTAAAGGTTCAAAAGCCTGTCAGATATATCGGCGGCGAATACGGCGCCGTGATGAAGAATCCGAACGAGGTTGACGTGCGTTTTGCATTCCTGTTTCCGGATACCTATGAGGTCGGCATGTCGCATCTGGGCATGCGGATCCTCTGTCACATTATTAACCGGCGCGAGGACACCTGGTGCGAGCGCGTGTTTACCCCATGGGTGGACATGGCCGCGGAGATGCGCGCTGCGGGTATTCCGCTGTTCACACTAGAGAGCCGCACACCCGTGCGCGAGTATGATATTCTGGGCGTTACGCTGCAATATGAAATGAGCTTTACCAATATCCTTGAATCGCTGGATCTGGCGGGCATACCGCTTCGGCGCGAGGATCGCGACGGGAGTTACCCTTTCATTGTGTGCGGCGGGCCCTGTGCGTTCAATCCGGAACCGCTGGCGCCGTTTGTGGATTTGATCGCGCTGGGCGACGGCGAAATGGAAACAGGCGAGCTGATCGATTTGTACCGCGACTGGCGCGCAAGCGGCGCGCCGCGCGACGAGTTTTTGCGCCGTGCCGCCAGAATCGAGGGCATCTATGTACCTTCGCTGTATGACGTGCGCTACAATGACGACGGTACGGTTTCTGAAATTGCGCCTAAACCCGGCAGCGGCGCGCCGGCGCTCGTGAAAAAGGCGCTGGTGCGCGATCTCGACGACGCAGACTATCCGGACAAACTGATTGTGCCCTATGGCGAAATCGTACACAACCGTATCATGCTGGAAATTTTTCGCGGCTGTACGCGCGGCTGTCGTTTCTGCCAGGCGGGCATGATTTACAGGCCGGTGCGCGAGCGGAGCATGGAAAGGCTGATGGCGCTGGCGCGCTCGCTGGTGGAAAACACCGGCTACGACGAAATTTCATTGATGAGCCTCTCCAGCGGCGATTATTCC
>CAKUDW010000049.1 GCA_934645275.1 uncultured Clostridia bacterium | reverse complement strand
AGTCCCCAACACTTCAAACTGCGCAATTTCTTTAGCGCTAATGTGATGCTTCAGTCCATAAACGCAGTCTGTCAACAAATCCGTCGCATTTTGTAACCGTGATTCTTCAACCTGTTTCAGTAATTCTTCCACGATATAATATGGCACATCTGTCACCAGTTGACAACTCGGATGCAGTTTAGCACTGTATTTCTTCCACCCAATCAAACCAATTTTGCCTGTTTGGGGAAGTTCCAGACTTTTAAACAGATCAGAAAGAAGCGGACTACGGGCATCATTGGGTTGTCCCATCAAGCTAAAACTTTGATAAAGCCGGCGATCAATGTCATACGGGATAATATCACTGTAAGCCATATCCTCATTACCCAAGATAATAACCGGTTTGCGATCACGATATAATACTAACAGCGTTTCTTCAAATCGAACATCGAGATCTGTAAAATAGTGGACATTGGAAAAGTGTTCCCGATCGCCATAAATAATTAAGCAGCTATATTCTTCTGCTTCCTTCATCTTCCAAATGTTCTGAATGCGTTCCAGGTAGTCTTTCGCCTCCATTTTGGGAACTGCCATATAATTGATGGGTTCCCATGTAGCATCTAAAGCCTGCTGCAGTTTCTTGTCTACAATAGTGTACATCGCTTTCTTCCTCTCTATATTTTTAAATCGATTCATCAACATATATGCTTCTATTTCGATGTTATCGCATCATATAATATATATTATTTGAACCGATTCAATTTTATTGTAAAATAAAACTCATCCTTCTAACGCACAATATCCTGTATTTCTCACTATCAGACAATTTATACATATTCTAATGTACAGCCCTGAACAGTTTTATATCCAAGCCTAAGGATTCCGCCTCTTGTGTTTCCAGTTAGCATGTCCTCCAACAGCAATTTTACAGCAACCTCTGCCAGCCGCTGCATATCAAATTCAACTGTCTGTAAACTAATAGAACATGCATTAGCTGCAATACTATTATCTACGCCAATCAGAGATATATCTTCCGGTACCCGAAGACCGCGTTCTGTGAGTGCCTTAAATGCACCAACCGCCATATTATCGTTACCGCAAAGAATAGCCGTAAATTTTCTTCCTTCCCCTAACGCCTTAAGTACGCACTGATACCCGCTTTCAATACTAAAATCGCCATACAGGATGTTATCTTCATCCAACGGCAGCTCATGAATGCGCATACCGTATACATAACCCAAATAGCGCAGATGCATGTCCTGCTGATGACTATGGACATTAATATAAGCGATTCTACGATGACCGTAATGGTACAACACATCAACCATATCGGACATCAGTTTTTGATTGTCAAAACAAACATACTGCACATTTTCTCTATCACCCTCATTGTCCAAGCATACAAAGGGGTAATGCTTACTCACGAGATAATCAATCAGGTCATCTCTTATCTTCCATACAGAGAGTAACAAGATGCCATCAGCCGCTTTACTCTCAACGCAATTACGCACCTTGCATATAAAGCAATCATAATCATCTTCATATACAATACAAATCTGCAACGAATAACCGTTCGCACTCAACAAATCATGCGCCGTCTGAATCATTGGCAGCTGATGTAACCATGTTGTCGGACTAATCACACGCTCAGAAAGTACGAACAGGATTATATTTTTCGACTTTCCACTGGCCAGCGAACGTGCACTGATGTTTGGCGTATATCCCAACTGAGAAATCACACTCTTGATTCGTTGGCGGTTCTCCAATTTTACACTATTAGCATTATTTAAATAGTGTGAGACGGTTCCCACCGATACATTAGCTTCGCGTGCGACATCTTTTAGCGTGCATTTCCTTTTCTTCTGCATGTTTATCTTCTCATTGAACCGATTCATTACTTTTTCAACTTTAAAACGCGACTCGGTCCACATTCAATCTCTCGTTTGACTATAGCTATTATATATCCGCGTTCTTTTTTTGTCAATCAATATTTGTATATTTTGTTCTTATGCATAATTTTTGTATTTTTAAAGTGTGTATATTGTATATTTTAGTATTAAATCCCATAGAATTTCCAGTGTTCCAATCGTCAATTAGGCAATTCTCATTTTTTCGATATAAGTCGTACATGGAACGTATCGCGGCTTTGAACCATTTCACATATTATTTTGTTCTTTGCCCTGTAAAGTTCGAACCGAACTAATAATGCGTTTCGGTCGTTCTATCAGCAATTCTAAAAATTCAAAGCGGATGACACTAAAATCATCCGCTTTTTTCGAGAACAGGTCTAAATACTAAGTATTCTAACAGCGTCTTTCCCTGTCAATCAGCCTTGTGCCTTTCATCCAGTGAGGCGCATTCGAATTTTTCGCGCAGGAAGCGATTGGTGTCCTTCAGGCGTTCCTGCCAGTTCACGCGGCCGTCGTGCCAGAATTCAGCGGTAAACAGGCGTACGCCGCAGGCATAGGCCTCGCGTATGCCCGCCGGGAAGTCCACTCTGCCCGTGCCGAAATCCATATCGCGATACTTGCCCGGCACGGTTTCCTTCAAGTGCATCGCCATCAGATGACCGCGGCTCGCGCGAATCTCGTCCGTCACACGCTGACCATACAGTTCGCAGGCATTGGTCAGGTTGCCAAGATCCGGATAAACGCCAAGGTAGGGCGAATCGATTTCATTGACGTAGGCCATGCTCTTGGAAATAGTATCCATAAACGGTGTTTCCATTGTCTCGAAGCCGAGCGCCACGCCGCGTGCCGCCGCGTACTCCACGCCCACGGCCAGATTCTCGGCGAAGCGCGCACGAGTATCTTCCCCGCCTTCTTCGTAATAAACGTCGTAGCCCGCCAGCTGGATGATGCGTATGCCCATGTCGCCTGCAAAATCTACCGCTTTGCGCAGAATTTCCATGCCACGCGCGCGCACCTGGGAATCGCGGCTGCCCAGCGGATACTTGCGGTGTCCGCTCAGACACATCGTTCTCACGGGCATGCCCGTTTCGACCTGCGTGGCCAGCAGTTCCAGCTTCTGCTGATCCGTCCAATCCAGCCGGGCCAGCCGGGCGTCGCTTTCGTCGATACTGATTTCCAACTGATCGAAACCGGCTGCGTGTCCCGCAGCGAGCATTTCCCGCCATGTCAGCCCCGCTGGCATGGATTTCTCATATAATCCCAATCTGTAATTCATATTTTATCCTTCGATCACTTTCTGCATATCGTCCCACAGTCCATCCAGGCAGGCGACTGCCTTCTTATACAACCCGTAGCGCGCCCCGTAGTACCGGCTGTTTTCCGCATTCGGCAACACGCGTGCGCCCAACGGGCACATTGCGGAAGCCGCTTCATCGATGCTGGCATAATCGCCCACGGCCGTCGCCGCTGCAATGGCGCAGCCCAGCGCGCCCGTTTCGTTCACATTCACGGTCTCTACAGGGATGCCCAGGATGTCCGCGAACATCTGCGTCCATACGCGGGATTTTGCCGCGCCGCCCGCCAGACGAATGCAATCCGGTGCAGTATCGCGTGTAGCCAGCAACTTGTCCAGATGATATTTATGGCAATAGACGATGCCTTCGTACACACTTCTGGCCAGATGGGCCCGCGTGTGGCTCACGCTCATTCCAACAAACGTGCCCTTTGCGTTCGGATGCACGTTGCTCGCCATCAGGAACGGCAGGAAAATCGGCACAAATTCATTCGCTGGAATGGATTCCACCCACTCATTCATGACTTCGTAGGCACTGCGCCCATCCGCCTTGGCCTGTGCGCGCACTTCCGGCAGCAGCGTCTTTACAAACCACTCATTGTTGCCCGCGCTGGTCGCACTGCTTTCCTCGATTAAATAGTATTCCGGCAAACAGAATATGGAATTCATCTGCACCTTCCCGTCCGTCACCGGCGTTCTGCGCGGATATTCGTTGATCGACCACGTTCCCGCAATCATGCAGATATTCTTTTCATTCAACACGTTTACCGCCAGCGCACAGGCGTCGATATCAAACATGCCGCCCGCCACCGGCGTCCCCACCTTCAGCCCGCAGGCCGCCGCAGCTTCCTCCGACACATATCCGGCAATCTCCACCGAATTGCACAGCGGCGGCAGCGCATCGCGAATGCTCGAGATTCCAAACAGTGCAAGCAGCTCATCGTCGTATTGGCGGGTATGCAGGTTCACGAGATTCGCGCCGGAATAATCTGTAATTTCCGCACGCGCTTCGCCCGTCAACCGGAAACGCACATAATCCTTGCATTCAAACACCCACTGGATGTTATCCATAACCTCCGGCTCGTTGTCCTGCAACCAGGCCAGCAGCGCTACCGGCTGGCAGGCCATCACATGCTGCGCAGACAGTGCGAATGCCTTCTGCTCAGTGCCGTCTTTCTTCCATTTCACGGGATAGGCATAGGCACGGTTATCCGTAGAAATAATGCCGTTGCGCGCGGGCTTGCCGTCCTTACCCCAGAGGTACAGTCCCTTGCCATGGCCGCAGATTGCCACGCCGCGCACGTCCTCCGGGTTCACACCGGTCTTTTCCAGCACGCCTCGAATGACTGCGCAGTTTGCCTGCCACATTTCCTCCATGTCGCGCTCGGTAAAGCCGGGCCTGGGCACAATCATTTTCGTTTCCATGCCCGAAACCCCTATCTCGCGCCCCTCTGCGTCGTAAATCGCAGCTTTGGTGGTGGTGCCACCGTTGTCCAGACCCAGATAATACTTCATAAAACACCTCCAACTTTTTTATAAACCGCATCGCGCATCGGTTCGAATTCCCCAATCAGCTTTTCATCAGGTTCCTGTGCTCTCTGCCCGTTCCGGCCTGAATCGTACTGCCGCGCACGATCAGCTTTGTTCCAAAATACTCCTTGGTCGGTATGGATGACGGATTATTAATCAGTTTTATCAACATATCCACTGATTGCTCGCCAATCGCGGCGCACGGAACAGAAACGGTTGTCAACGACGGTGAAAATGCCTTGGAAAACGGAATATCGTCAAAGCCGACAACTGAAATATCCTCCGGGACACTCAGGCCCGCCTGCTTGAACGCGCATATCGCTCCTATTGCAATGCTGTCGTTATTGGCAATGATTGCTGAAGGGAACTGTTCCCCCCGCTTTAGCATTGCTTCAACCGAATCGTGCGCGCCGTCCATCGTCATGTTAACCGGATACACCAGTTCAGTTAAGCCTGCCTGATGTACAGCTTCAATATAGGCAGAGCGCCTCGCTTCGCAATTGCTGCTTGGCTGCAAATTGGACAGGAAGCCAATATGCCTGTGGCCGAGATCATACAGGTGCTTTACCGCACTGAATACCGCCGCTTTATTATTCATGGTAATCGCCGGACAGTTTAAGCGGGCGGCGTCATTATCCACAATCACGATCGGCTTCACCGCCTCGCTTAGAATATCAATGTCCTCATCGGCCAACTCGGTGCCTAAAAGGAGGAAGCCGCTTGACTGTGATTCCAACACCTGTTTTCTCAACCCGTCGACGCTGTTGACATTGGATATAACCAGTTCATATTTATTCTTCCTGCATTCGCTCTCTATCGCATCAATGATTGTGGATACGAACCCAGGGTTATCGTTGACAAGCTTTGTGTGGGCCACATATTTCAGGAAGCGGATATTTCGATTGAGCGCTCGATCGCTTACGCTCGTCTGCGCAATCGAATAACCATTTTCCGCGAGAAGTTGCGCAATCTCTCTTCGCTTGGCGTACCCAACGCCCTTCTTATTATTCAACACAAGCGATACCGTCGCAGAAGATACGCCTGCCAGATTCGCAATTTCCCGCAAATTCATAATATCCCACCTTGTACAATAGCTTTCGTGTTCCAAGCAGATTACAGCTTTCACTTATATAATAACTTAAATTCAGTTAATTGTAAAGTGCATTTTTGCTTTATTACAAAAAATTAAGCGCCTGAAATAGTTTCAATGCTTTACCAGTATCGTGCGGCTGCATCGGTAGGCTACTATATATTATTATTGAAAGCTTCTGACTCTAGGCACCATGTATGGTATTATTCATAGAAGAATATCGACAATTTCCACAGTTGTTTCGAATTTGATTCGACCATTCAGCCACCATCATTATTCATTGTTTCTCAGGCATTCTCCATCAACTATCCAAGGTGCATTGTGCGTCCACAAAAAAATTATATACTCCGGATACTTTTTTACTTGACATGCAGAAGCATTTAGTATATACTACAGTTAAACGAGGTTGTTCGTTAAGTGAATCTCGACGTTATTCAACACTACTGGATTTGTGTGGGCGGCAAGATCGGTACTATCTTTGATAAAAACAGTAACTCAGCATATTACAAATCCGGTGCCATAAGACAGAAGGCACTATACGAATTGGTCTTTTTACTTAAGGTTTATGGGGGAGGTTTTAATGAACATGGATGCAAAGATTATTAATGGCTACAATTACGCAAGAGAATACTTTTCCGAACTTGGCGTTGATGTCGATCGCGCATTGGCAACGCTTGACAGCATTCCAATATCCATGCACTGCTGGCAGGGCGACGATTTCCACGCGCTGGATGGTCAGGGCGCCCTCAGCGGCGGCATTGCCGTGACCGGCAACCATCCCGGTTGTCCGCGCAATGTAGATGAACTGCGCGCTGACATCGTAAAGGCCGTCAGCCTGATTCCCGGCCCCACAAAGCTGAATCTACATTCCAGCTACGCTCAGCTGGGCAACCGCAAAAGGGATCGCGATGCCTACACGATTGAAGACTTCGCCGAGTGGGTAGATTTTGCAAAGCAGAATAATATGGGTCTGGACTTCAATCCCACGTTCTTCTCGCATCCGAACATGGACGGCAATTTCACGCTGGCAAGCCAGAACGACAAGGTGCGTCGATTCTGGATCGAGCACGGCAAGCGCTGCCGCGAAATCGGACAGGAAATGGGTCGGCAGATCGGTCAGAAATGTATCGTTGACTACTGGATGCCCGACGGCTTTAAGGATACGCCGGCAGATGGCCTGAGCTACAGGAAACGCATGCTCGCTTCTCTAGATGAGATCTTCGCTGAAAAGATGGACGACCGGTATATCGATGAAGCGATTGAAAGCAAGCTGTTCGGATTCGGCATTGAGAGCTTCACTGTTGCCAGCCATGAGTTTGCGCTTGGCTACGCCATCACGCGCAAAAAGGCATACTGCCTGGATTGCGGACACTTCCATCCCACCGAGGACATGAGCGACAAAATCAGCTCCATGATGCAGTACATCGACCATCTGTTGATCCACACCAGCCGCGGAGTAAGGTGGGACAGCGATCACGTCGTCACCTATGATGACGGATTGAAGAAGTTGATGCGCGAAGTAGTTGCTGGAAACTATCTGGATCGCGTGTATATCGCTCAGGACTATTTCGACGGTTCAATGAACCGCATTGCATGCTGGACGGTCGCCATGCGCAACACCAGAAAAGCGCTGCTTTACGCACTGCTCGAGCCCAGAGCAACCATTACTGCTTATGAAGAATCCGGAGATTTCTCCGCTCGCTTTGTCGGCCAGGAAGCCTTCCGCACCGCACCGGTCGGCGCCATCTGGGATTACTACTGCGCGTCGCACAATTATCCGACGTCCAGTTCCCTGTGGGAAGAAATCAGCAAATACGATCGTGAGGTCCTCAGCAAGCGCTAAAAGCGCCCAGGCCTTTAATGGTCAACCGCACGGACTTATCCCCCGGCTCCTGCCGGGGGATTTTAATCTTCTGAATTGTCAGGTCAGGTATATATGAATTGTCGGCGTATTCCTTCAGAATCCGCCTACCCGCGCAACCGCTTCGCGGTTCGCTAATTCCTGCCCTTCAATAAACCCAGCCTATCTTTTCGATAGTCTGGGTTTAAATAGACGAACAGCCTGAGAACAACATTGTTCTCAGGCTGTTCTGTTCAAATCAGTCAGCAGGCAATCAGACTTCCGGAACTGCCTTAACCTTCTTCAGGTTCACGAAGTGCGGAAGGCCGTTCACCATTTCCAGCTTGGTCTGGCCCTGAATCAGCGGCAGGCAATAGTCGATAAAGCCCTGATTCACGCCGTCGCCGGTTTCATTGATCCACTCCAGCGGCACCTTCTTTTCAGTGTTCGCCACGATGGTCAAATCAAACAGCTTGGTATTGCAGGTATACTTGCCATTCTCGCGCGTGCATTCGAAGCCAACCATCTTGTCGGTGATGCCCGCAACCGCGTTTTCGACGGCCGCCTTGCCGGAAGCAAAGGATTCGTCGATATCGGTCTGAGAAGCGCAGTGGGCCGCGCAGCGCTGCAGTAGGGAAAGCTCAATGCCGCGCACCTTCGCGCCAGTTTCGGCCTTGATGTAGTTGGCCAGATAAGCTGCCAGGCCGCCCAGCTGGGTATGGCCAAAGCTGTCTTTCGCGGCGTTCTTGTTGGCATACTCGGCAATGAACGTGCCATCCTTATCGTGGATACCTTCGGAAACAACCACCAGGCACTTTTTCTTTGCGGCGTAGATTTCCTTCACCTTGGCGGTGAACTTATCCATGTCGAAATCAACTTCGGGCAGGTAGATCAGATCTGCGCCATGATCGCAGTAATTGGCCAGCGCGGCGGCGGCAGTCAGCCAGCCCGCATGACGGCCCATGCACTCGACGATGGTAATCATGCCGGTATCGTACACGGTGGAATCGCGGTAGACTTCCATCACAGAAGTGGCGATGAACTTGGCGGCAGAAGCGAAGCCCGGGCAATGGTCGGTGCCGGCCAGGTCGTTATCAATGGTCTTGGGAATGCCCATGCAGCGCACTTCATAGCCGTTGCGGAGCATGAACTTGGAAATCTTGTTGCAGGTGTCCATGGAGTCGTTACCGCCATTATAGAAGAAATAGCGGATGTTGTACTTCTTGAACATGTCCAGAATCTTGATGTAGTCGGTCTCATCCTCATCAGGGTCCTTCAGCTTATAGCGGCAGGAACCCAGCGCGGAGGAAGGCGTGTACTTCATCAGGGCCAGCTCGTCGGGATCTTCCTTGCCCATGTCGATCAGATTATCGTTGAGCAGACCGACGATGCCGTTGCACATGCCGTATACATGCGTGATGGCGTCGCTATCCAGCGCCGTTTTGATAGCGCCGTAGGCAGAAGCATTGATGACGGAACTCGGGCCGCCGGACTGGCCGATAACGGCCGCGCCGATGAGCTTATTCATAATTAAGACTTCCTTTCAATTCTGATCGTAAGGATTATGTGTTCGCGGAACACGCCACGATATCCATATTAAATCTAACATAAACGCGCCGGATTGTCAAACGCGTACAGGTTATATTTTACACACGAAATGTCAGTATTTTCGCAGATAATCGCGCTGTACAGCCGTCAATGCAGCATCCCCTGCCTCGGAAAGCGCCAACACCTGTTCCAGCCTGCTCGCGCCCGCAATGGGAAAGCAGGGAAACGGCTGCGCGGTAAGCCATGCCAGCGAAAGCGCGGCGACGGACAGTCCCGTTTCGCGGGAGAGACGCTGCGTTCGCGCCAATACATCCAGATTCTCCGAGCATAGAAAGCGCCTGCGTGCCTTTTCCGGCAGCGCCCCTTCCCCGCCAGCGTCCATCTTAGCCAAAAAACCCTTTGCCTGCGACGAGAAGCACACGCAGGGCATGCCCGTTTCCACATGCATATGCCAGGCGCGCGCATCCATTTGAAAGAGCGTGTCATCCTCCACATTCACCTGACGCGCCAGGCTAAACTGTGGCTGGTTGGCCGAGATCTGCACAAGGCCGTGCTGTTCGGCGCATTTCATGGCCTCGGCAATGCGCTCCGGCCGCCAGTTGGAAACACCCACGTGCGCCGTCATGCCGCCCTCCACCAGCGACGTCAGCGTTTCCATGATATCTTGCACGGGACGCGCCGGATCATCGCGGTGCAGATAGTAAACGTCCACCCGGTCGCACTTGAGATTGTCCAGACTTCGGCGAATATTGTCTGTCACCTCGGCGCGCGAAAGACGGCCCACATGCATGTTTCCGGGCTCCGGATGCCCGCCCTTGGTGGCCAGAACGAGCTGCTCACGGTTGTGCCTGTCGGCCATCCAACGGCCGATAACCTGCTCGCTGCCCCCCTGAACACCGCTGGCAAAGTCGCCGTAGATGCGCGCGGTATCAATGAAATTGCCGCCAAGCGCAGCGTAAGCGTCCATAAATTCACGCGCGCGACCCTCGACAATTTTCCCGCCGAAATCCATGGTGCCCAGCGCGATGACGGACGCGTCGCACCCGCAAAACTTCATATACCGCATAGAAAACCTCCGATTTCAAGTATCCCTTTTCTGACAAATTCCATTTCAATTATAAACGAGCGAAAAACGAAATTCAATGCCTGCTGGAAAATATTGGCAGAAATATGCCGAAAAGATGCATGAAAAAATTCGCGATGCATAAATTGTGTCCGAATACAGGCGAATATACCGTGTATATATACATTTTCTTCAAAATGCAGCGGCAGGAATCGCGTATAAATTGTCGTATAATTTAATGCATATACACAAAATATTCCGCATATACAATAGTATATTCAACCGTCAGAG
>CAKUDW010000048.1 GCA_934645275.1 uncultured Clostridia bacterium | reverse complement strand
TCCGGCGATTGCAGCTCGATCGTGGGCCCGAAGGTATTGGGCATAATCAGAATGCTTGCTTCGCTTCCGAGCTTTTTTCTCTGCTGAAACAGGCTGAGAGAATCGCGGATTCGAAGCTGCCGCGCGGAGATCAGGAGCCGGCCGCAGTGCGGACTGTTCAGGCAGAGAACCGCGTTATCCGAATCCAGATTCGCCTTCATCGACTGCCCTTCGCCGGTCAGCAGGTTGTTGGCCTGAAGCTGAACCTGTACGCGCATGGCGGACAGAATGGCTGAACCGCTCAGCGCCATTTCCACGTTCAGCGGTTCGCCCTTTTCTGTGCTTTCCGGAAGTCGAAACGTCAGCTCTGCCCTTCGAGCGGCGATCCGCAGGAGAATCAGCGACGGCAGCGGAAGCAGCACGGCAGCGACGGCCAGCGCGGCGAAAACGATTCGCTCTGTGAAAAGATAACAGGCGGCCAGCAGCAGAAGCGTCAGCAGCCAGAGAATTCGCTTCAGCCACATACGCTTACCCCGCGATCGGCATTCTGACCGTCGAGAGTACCTGCCGGATCACTTCTTCCTGCGTCACGCCGGAGATCTTTGCCTTGGGGCTGAGCACCAGACGATGTGCGCACACGTCGCCGAAGATTTCCGCCGCGTCCTCGGGGACAACGTAGTCGCGTCCCGCCAGATACGCGTGTGCCTGAGACATTTTCAGCACAGCCAGCGCGCCGCGTGGGCTGACGCCGAGCTGAACCACGGAATGCTCGCGCGTGGCCTGGCAGAGGTGGGTGATGTATTCGAGAATGGAATCGGTGACGCGCAGGTTGTCCACTTCGCGCTGCATCTGAACGACCTCCGCCGCGCTGGCGACCTGCTCGACGCGGCTGAGCGGGTTCTCGCTCTTGCGGTCGCGCAGGATGTTCACCTGGCTGTTGAAATCCGGGTAGCCCATTTTCAGGCGAACCATGAAGCGGTCGATCTGTGCCTGCGGCAGAAGCTGCGTTCCGGCGGAGCCCACCGGGTTCTGCGTCGCGATGACGATGAACGGATCCGGGACGGGATGCGTCTGGCCGTCGACTGTCACCTGACGCTCCTCCATGACCTCCAGCAGCGCAGACTGCGTCTTGCTGGAGGTGCGGTTGATCTCGTCCGCCAGCAGAAGATTGCACATCACCGCGCCGGGCTTGAACAGCAGCCGGCCGCTCTCTTTGTCGTAAACGGAAAAACCGATGATGTCCGACGGAACCACGTCCGAGGTGAACTGAACGCGGCGATAGTCGATGCCCATCGCGCGGCTGAACGCCAGAGCCAGCGTGGTTTTGCCCACGCCGGGCACGTCCTCCAGCAGAATGTGGCCGCGGGACAGAATCGCCATCAGCGCGCGCGCCAGCACGTCGTCCTTGCCGACGATGGCCTTTTTGACTTCACTGAGTATTCTTTCGGATTGCGTATGCATAACCCTGTCGTCCTTTCTGCCCGCAGGCTCACCATTGATGATCGTAATTGCTCCCCGCGCCGGAGGAAGAGGAACCGCCGATGTCCTTGCCGTAGGCCAGCGTGAAGCGCAGCCGCAGCACGTCGCCGTCCTGAAGGTAGCATTCGGAGAGACTGTAATTCGGGAAAACGCCGTTGACACAGTACATCCAGCCGGAGCCCTGCGTGAAATCCTGCTCGCCGAGGCTGTCGGTGTGGTAGATGTTCGTCCACATCAGGCCGTCCTCGTCGATGTCGTTTTCCAGCTCTTCCGGGATGACCCAGCCGTTGGTAATGCCGGGTTTGATCAGATGCGCCAGATAGAAGCCGTTCTTCAGATCGCCGGAATATTGATACTCATAGCCATAGGATTCCAGCACCTGCGCCACGGCGTAAACGGCGTTCTGCCCTTCGAGAATGTCCACCTTCGTGGCGGGAATCAGCTCGCCCAGACTGAGAACGTTCGCGTCCACAATGACCGTGGCGGTGCCCTTCATTCCGCCTTCGTCCACCGCCGTGCAGTTCAGGCTGTAGCGGTAGATCGTGTAGCGATCCTCGTAGTCCCACACCGTGATAACCACGTCGTTCAGGCCGCCGGTCAGCTCGAGGCGGTAGCCCGTGCGCTGCTCGTCCTCCCACATGTCCTCCAGCGTGCGGCCGTTGAGCTGCACGGTGATGTGGTCGCCGTAAATGCGCGCGCCGTCGCCCGTCTGAGCACTGACCTGGAGGGTGTACAGCGAGCCCGTGATTTCCATGCCGTTGGAGATATTGCAGGTCATTTTCGGCATGGTTTCGTCGGCTTCGTCGGCCTCGCAGATGATGTAGTGGTGATACGAGATCGTGTAGCTCTGGGTATATTCCTTTCCGTCCACATCGGTGGCCTTCAGGCGAATCAGGTTGTTGCCGCGGGAGAGCTGGCAGCTGTAAACGCCGGAATCTCCGCTGAGCGTAACGCCGTTGGCAACGACCGTCAGCGACGCGCGATCCGTGCCGCCGGCGATGGATGCCTGGAAGCTGAAAGCCGGGTCATCCACCTCGTGATCGTAGAGGTCGGTGATGATTTCGATGTTTTCAGGCAGCTCGACGGTAATCGTGTATTGCTGCTCGAGATGCTGTCCCTCGCCGTCGGCGGCGAGCACGATCAGGTTCTCGCCCTCGTTCAGCGTGGTTTTGTAGCGATTTGAGTCGGAGCCGACCGTTTCGCCATTTACGGACACGCTCAGCGTTGCCTTGCGGCTGCCCAGTGCGGCATACGCTGTAAAGGCGAAGCCCTGCTGGTTGACGGTGCGGTCGGTCAGGTCGGTGGTGATGACCAGCTCGTCGGGAACAACATAAACCGTGTAGGTCTTGGATACCTGAATCTGGCGATTCTCGGGATCAACATAGACCACGGTGACTTTGATGCTGTTCTGGCCGTTCGCAAGCTGAACGCGGCCGCTGAACTGGGGAACTACGCTCCCGTTGACCTCAACGGATGTAGACTGCACGCGCAGCTCAGGCTGCTTGTGAATGATCTGGAAATCCAGCTCGCTTTGGGGAATCGTGGAGCCGTTGAGGATGGTGGTGGTGAAATAGACGACCTCCGTCGGCTTCGTGGTTTCGCCGGTGCCCGCCGTCGGATCTGCGTCGGGCTTCGGCGTGAGCAGCGGATCGGGCTGAGGTGCTTTCGTGGAAGAAGGTTTTTGCGTTTTGGCCGGCTCGGAAGTGGGCGCGGAGCTGGGCTCGGGTGTTTCCGTGGGCGCGGCAGTCGGTTCAGGGGTCGGTTCGGGCGAAGGCTCGATCGTCGGCTCAGGAGTCGGTTCGGGGCTCTCCGAGACTTGCGGCGTTTCGGAGGGCGGCGCGTTGTCGGGAGCCTGCGGCTGATCCTCCAGCGTCATGGTCAGCGGCTCTTCCTGAAGCATATGCGAGCTGTTCTCGTTGCGGCTCTCTAGAGGATTGTCGGGCGCTTCCTTCTGCCCGTTTGAAAGGGCAAACCACACGCCGGCGATGAGCGCGAGCACCACGATCAGAGCCGCGGCCTGCCGTAAAAAGCGATGCTTTTGCATGTTGTGTGCCCTCCCCCTATAGGCAAAAAATATAGCTGGTCGCGAGTGCGGCCAGCAAATCATAGTCTTCGAAAAAGAGCTGCGTTCGCTGTTTTCCCCGCGAAGTTTTAGGCAAAACAGAGCTCCAAAGTTCTCTGATTCTCGGGTTTTTAAGCCCAGTGGTAGAATTTAAGCTGAATTATACATGAGCTGGCACATTAAAGTCAATGATTTTATAAAAATTTACAGGGCAAACAAGCGAATTTTATGTACGGGCGCGCTATGTAACCATTGCTTTTATCTTCCAAAAGCTGTATAATTAAATTGCTTCAGTTTGGGGTGCCGCGGGTCGTTCGATTCGCGGAAAAAGGGAATGCGGTGTGAATCCGTAGCAGATCTCTCGTTGCTGTGTAGTGGACGAAAGTGCAAAAATGTCATTGGCCGAAGGGCTGAGAAGGCGCACGAGTAGGATGAAGCCAAGTCAGAAAACCTGCCCTGAACGATAAATGGCTTATTTCAGGAGAGAATGACGGTCGTTTGAAACAAAGCAAGCTGGACGAGACGCGGAAGCCGCTCAAAGGTTTTCGCCGCATAGGGCTGTCTTTAAGATGGCTTTTTTGTCGTAGATTTGCTGCTTTCAACCGCCGGCGTTTCCTCCGTTTTCGGGAGGTTTTCATGAAGAAGATGCGCCGTGCGGCAATTCGGTGCCTGTGCATGATTCTGGTGTGCGCCTGTCTGCCCCTGTCCGGCTTTTGCGCCTGGGCGGAGGACGCGGCATTGATTTCGACGAACACCGTCGAATCTTTTGGCGACCTTTCTTCTACCCCCCCGCGAAAATTATGAATATGTAAACTTGGATGCTTCCGATGCTGAAAATTCGGAAGTTGTCTTTGAATCCGATTCTGAAACCAATCCCATAGCTGAAGAAACCACAGTCGTTCCTGAGGACACGCTCGCGCCTGCGAGCGAAGTGCCCGAGGAAACGCCTGTGGTTTCTTTTCCCTCGGAAGCCCCTCAGCAGGAGGAAGCGGCGGTTCCTGCGGAAACGGAAGCCCCTGCAGAGACGGAGGCTCCTACGGCAGCGCCGGTTCTTCAGGCGCGCGTACTGAACGACGCGACCCTTCTGTATTCCGATCTCGCCATGACGCAGACTGCCGCCGTGGTCAATGCGGGCAGCGTGTTTACCGTGCTCGAGGTGCTGGATGGTGTGCTGTGCGTCGAATACACCGATGCGGAGCAGAACAGCATTCGCGCCTATGTCACTTCTTCCGCGGTGGAGATGATTTCTGCGGAGGATGCAACGATCGCTCCCACCGAGCAGGAAACCACAGAAGTGCCTTCGACGGAAGAACCCGAGCCGACGGTCGAACCGGCGGGTGCCTCCGGCAGCGGCAGCTTCTGCATCATGGCCAGAACGCAGACGCAGCTGGTCATTCCGCCCATGTTCGTGGACTACGGCGTGGGCGATACGATTCTTTCCGCGCTGGGCAATCTGAATGGTCACAGCATCAGCAACCTTCTCGACGGCGACATCACGGTGATCGACGGCGCGAAGGCGGATTACGTTCGCTTTGATGAAAACGGCGGCTACGCGCTGGATCGCCCCGCATCGGAAATTCAGGCGATGGTGTTCAGCGAGAGCGTTTCCACCATTTCGCTCGCGCAGCTTCGGCTCATGCGGAGCATGGCGACCTACCTCGACGATGCGGATGCGCGCAGCAGCGAGACGGCTACCGCGGTCTATAACGAAATCCTCAGAGCCTATCTCAGCCTGACGGACGAGGAGAGCGTGGCCTGGGCGGACAAGCTGGACGCGGCGATGGCGGGCGCGGAGATTCCTGTGGGCGACGAAAACGCGCCGCAGCTGGTGGACGGCGTTTACCAGATTACCACCGGCGGCGAGCTGAAGTGGTTTGCCGATCTCGTCAACGGTCGTCTTACCGAGACGGAGCGGAATGCCGCAGCAAATGCCATTTTAGTGAACGATGTCTCCATCGCGGGCATGGACTGGTCGCCCATCGGCTCGAGCGAAGCGCCCTATGCGGGTGCGTTTGACGGCGGCAATCACACGATCTCCGGGCTCAGCATTCGCGCATCGTCGGATTATCAGGCGTTGTTCGGCTATGTGGGCACGAATGCTTCCGTTCAGAATCTCACGGTAAGCGGCTCTGTGGACGCGGGCGGCTCCTATGTTGCGGGCGTGATCGCGTACAGCGAGGCCAGCGTCAGCAATCTGCACAATCGCTGCAAGGTCACCGCCTCCGGCCAGTATGTCGCGGGTGTAATCGGTGCGGCGGCTTCGAGCTGTACGATTTCGGGCTGCACCAATTCCGGCAGCGTTTATTCTTCCAGCGCGTCCGGCTCCGCCTATGTGGGCGGCGTGGTCGGCGGCAGGGGCTGCACGGTCACTGACTGTGAAAACAGCGGCGCGGTGCAGGGATACGGCTATGTGGGCGGCGTGGCTGGTCATGCCGGCAAGGTCTCGAATTGCAAAAATAGCGGCCGCGTGCAGTGCGTGAAGCAGTACGGCGGTGGCGTTGCCGGTCAGGCGTCAAACGTATCCGGGTGCGAAAACAGCGCAACGGTCACGGTTTCCGGCGAATACATCACGGTGCGTGCACGCTACGAGGGTTCCTATATCGGCGGCGTGGTCGGCTCGGCCAGCAGCGTTTCCAACTGCACGAATCGCGGCGCGGTCTCCAGCCGCACCTCCGGCGTGGTTCAGATTTCTTCCGCTGCGGGCGTTGCCGGCAAAGCGAGTTCCGCTTCGGATTGCATTAACCATGGCAAGATTACTGTATCGGGAAGCTATATCGCCGGCGTCATCGGAGGCAATGGTGGTGGCACGGTCAGCAAATGCGCTAACTTTGCGGATATTGTCAATGAAACGACCTCCGGCGAACAGACCGGCGGCGTGGCCAGCGCGGGCAAGCTGGATCAGTGTTACAACACGGGTTCGGTGAAGGGCTATATCGCCGTCGGCGGTTTGATCGGCGGAACCTCCAACAGCAGCGTTCGAAATTCGTATAATCTCGGTTCGGTCAGCGGCGAAAACAGAGTCGGCGGCCTCGCCGGTGTTTGCCTTTCTGCGTCTGACAGCTTTAACGCGGCCTCCGTATCCATGGAGGGCAACAAGGGTGGATTGATCGCGGCAGAGTTTTCCGGCGTTCAGAATTGCTATTATCTGGATGAATACAAGCTCTACTCCAAGGCGGGTACGGCGCTGGATCGCGCCGCGCTTCGTCTTTCCATGCGCGAAAACGACTGCTTTCGCCTGAATTTTAACGAGAATTATCACGGCGGCTATCCCTGCCTGAAATGGGAGGATGCGGACACGTCCGCCGCTGCCGACTCCGTTTCCCTTTCGGAGGGAGTAAAGAACAGCTACATCATGGCCGTTGGCGGCTCGCTGCCCAGACTTCCGGAAACGGTTGTGGTTACGGCGGGCGGGCTGAGCTTTTCCTGCGCGGCGACGTGGCGTGCGGACGACTTCGATGCCTTAGTGGCGGGAGAGTATGCATTTACACCAGAGGTGACGCTGCCGGGGGGCTGCGCCCTCAATGCAGGCACCTCCATTCAGCAGGTTTTTGTAACTGTGATGGCGGAGGACGAGCTGCCGCAGCTGACCGCGATTGCGTTGGAAGAGGGAACGGCGGTTGAGTATACCACGCCCTTTGGCGTAGAACCGACCGGTTTCCCGGAATATGCCGTCGCCGTCGTGGACGGTGTTCAGCAGCGCGTCGCCGTTTGCTGGCAGGCTCCGGAAAATCTGGATCTGACGGATACCTCTACACAGTTTGTCTACACGATGCAGCTGGAGGAGGCCTTCGTACTGGCCGAGGGCGTTGAGCTGCCGACCGTTTCGCTGCGCGTTCTCCCGATGATGCTGGTGGATGCGATGCGCTTTACGCAGAAGAACAGCGCGGACAGCGGCAGCTATGATCTGGAATATCTTGGTGCCGAACAGGTGGACGGCGTGGAAACCTTCCGCTATCGTATGCGGATTTTTGATAGCAGCAACTCTTCTTATCTGCATATCGCGCCGAACCCGGCCTATGCCGAGCAGACGGTGATGACCTATCGCTATACGGCTCTGGGGGCCAGTGCGATCGAGCGCGAGGGTACGCTTTCCTATACCAATGCAAACCTGCTTTCAGGCTTTGTTGCGAGCACGCGCGCCTATGTCGGCGACAATACGCTGATCATCACCGCGGAAGCTACGATTAATAATGAAGAAACGCTGCAGCAGGTTTATGTGATTGAGACCTGTCTGTATCCGACGCTCAGCAGCCTTCAGGTGAAATATGGAAAGTCGTCGGGCTATGTGCTTCCTGATTTTTCCGAGGAATGGTTCGACTATACCTCTCAGGTTCCCGCGGACGTAACCAGCGTCACGGTCGAGCTCACTTCGAAAATGCCCGCGGCGCTGCTGGCACGCACTTTACTGTATGTGGATGGCGAAAAGCTGGAAAGCGCTGCGAGCGGCAAATACAGTTTTGATATTCCCATTGCCGACGAATGGACGCAGGCGAAGATCGACCTCGTCTATCAGAATGAAAAGGGCGAGGAAACTCACTCGACCTATCAGCTGCGCATCGAGCGTCTGAAGGAGACGATCCTCAGCGTAAAGCTCGCGCCGGAAACGGCGATCTTCTCCATTTCGAATAAGCTCACCGGCCCTGCCTTCCCGGGCGAGGACGGACGCTATTCCCTGATTCGCGGCTACGAGTACAGCTATACCGTGTCTGCCTATGGCTATCAGGCGCAGACCGGCAGCTTTACGGCGGAGGAGCCGGAAATGGCGCTGGAGTTTGCGCTGGTGCCTGCCGACTCGAACGATTCCATCGACGAGGAAATTCCCTCTGAGTGGGGCGATTTCCGCGGCGATGAAACCAACAACGCCGTTACCTCTGTCGCCACGCCGATTTCCGCCTCAGACGCAGTGATGTACTGGGCCAATCAGGCGGGCATCAGCTATGGCTCGGACGCGGTCAGCTCGCCGATTCTCGTAAACGGCTATCTGATCTGCACGGCGAAGCAGAATATCTTCAAAATCGACACGGTGACGGGCGAGATCGTGCAGGTGGGCGACATGATTAAAAAGTCCGCCTTTAACATCACGCCGCCGACCTATGCGAAGGGAATGCTCTTCGTCGCCCTCGCCGACGGTACGGTTCAGGCGTTCAACGCGGATACGCTGGAATCGCTGTGGGTCTATACCGATCCGCTGGGCGGTCAGCCCAATTCGCCCATCACCTATCACAACGGCTATATCTATACCGGCTTCTGGAACGGCGAGCGCGACAACGGCAACTGGGTCTGCCTGTCCATCACGGATGAAAACCCCGCCAAGACGAACGAGGCGAAGAAGGCGACCTGGACTTACACCCAGAAGGGTGGCTTCTACTGGGCGGGCGCGTACGTTTCGGATCGCTTTATGATCGTGGGCACGGATGACGGCGAAACCGGATATGTCTCGCCCAGCGCCAACCTGCTCTCCCTCGATCCTAACTCCGGCCGCGTCATCGACTGCCTGTCCGGGCTGGATGCGGACATTCGCTGTACCATCTGTTATGACAAAAAGACTGATCGTTATTACTTTACCTCCAAGGGCGGATATTTCTACTCTGTGGCGGTATCCAAGGACGGCTTCTTCGACCGCGATTCGCTGAAAAAGCTGAATCTGCGCAACGGAAACGCCATCGAGGGCATGAGTACGTCCACGCCTGTGGTCTACAATGGCCGTGCCTATGTGGGCTTTTCCGGTCGCGCGCAGTTCCAAGCGTACAGCGGTCACGGCATTGCGGTCATCGATCTGGCTTCGTGGACCATCGCCTATACCTGTCCCACGAAGGGCTATCCGCAGACCAGCGGCCTGCTCACGACGGCCTACGAAAATACGGGACTCGTATACATCTATTTCTTTGAAAACATGTCGCCCGGCTCGCTTCGCGTGATTCGCGACTGCCCCGGCCAGACGCAGCTTCTGTCCATTTACGACGGCTCGCCCATCGACCAGGCGGAGATTCTGTTCACGCCTCGCGGCGCACAGCGTCAGTATGCGCTGTGCAGTCCCATCGTGGATCAGTACGGAACGTTCTATTTCAAGAACGATTCCGGCTTCATGATGGCGCTGGGCAGCCGGATCGTCAGCCTTGAAGTGACGGAGCAGCCTGCGCGTCTGCTCTATGAAGAGGGCGAAAGCTTTGATGCGTCAGGAATGCAGGTGGTTGCGCATCTGGCCAACGGCTGCACGAAGGACGTGACGCAGAACGTTTCCTTCTCGCAGGAGCCGCTGACGGCGGGAGATACGGACGTAACGATCTACTTTAACTACGTTCGCTATAACAACGACGCCGAAACCCTCGACCGGCCGCAGACGGTGGTCAACCTGCAGGTGCTCACGCAGGAAAACATGCGGGCGGTTCAGGATGTTTTTGAAAAGATCGACGCGCTGAACGGCGAAATTACGGCGGACAGCGGCAGCGCGATTGCCGCTGCACGAAGCGCCTATGACGCGCTGAGCGTCGAGCTTCAGGAACTGGTTACGAATTACGAAACGCTCACCCGCGCCGAAGAGGAATACGCCTTGGCGATCAAGGCGGAAAAGCAGGCGGCGGAAAAGGTGGATCGCTTCATCGAATCCATCGGCGAGGTCACGCTGGAGAGCGCTGACTCCATCCGCAGCGCGCAGGCGCTTTACGATGCGCTGTCGGATTACGGCAAGGCGCTCGTGAAGAACTATGAGCAGCTCAAGCGCATTCAGGCGCAGTATGAAGCGCTGGTCGCCGCGAGCAGCGCCAAGGCGAGCGAGGTTATGAAGATGATCTCCGCGCTGGGCGAGATTACGCTGGAGAGCGGGGACGCCATTCGTGCGGCGCGCGATGCCTATGACGCGCTGAGCGACGCTGAAAAGGCGCTTGTTACGAATCTCTCTACGCTGGAAGCGGCGGAAGAAGCGTATGCCGCGCTGCTCGACGCGGAAGGAAATTCCGTTCAGCAGGTGGAAGAGCTGATCTCCGCCATCGGCGAGGTCACGCTGAAGCGCGAGGATCGCATTGTTCGCGCACGCGAAGCCTACGACGCACAGCGTAATCTCGCCCAGCGCGGAGATCATCTTCATAAC
>CAKUDW010000047.1 GCA_934645275.1 uncultured Clostridia bacterium | reverse complement strand
TCAAGGTCGTTGAAGCGGTATTTGCCGCAGGCAAGGGTCAGCACTACGGTATCGGTAGGCGTCTGCTTGACAAATTCTGTGTAGTAGTTGCGGCCGGGACGTGCACCGTCGCAACCTGCGACTAAGAAGAAGTGCCGGATTGCGCCGGACTTGACTGCCTCGATGACCTGATCTGCCACGCCAAGCACCGTGCCGCGGGCAAAGCCTGTCATGACTGTGCTGCCGCCGTTGATGCCGGTAAAAGGCCTGTCCTCGGAGTAACCGCCCAGTTCCAGAGCCTTCTCGATCACTGGAGTGAAGTCCTTGTTCTCTCCGATGTGCGTCATTTCGGGGTAGGATACCACCGCCGTGGTGAACACGCGGTCGGCATAGCTTGCTTTCGGCGGCATCAGGCAGTTGGTTGTGAACAGCACCGGCGCAGGGATATCCGCAAATTCTTTCTGCTGGTTCTGCCATGCCGTGCCGAAATTGCCCTTGAGGTGGGAATACTTTTTCAGTTCAGGATAGCCGTGAGCGGGGAGCATTTCACCGTGGGTATAGATGTTGATGCCTTTGCCCTCGGTCTGCTCCAGCAGCAGCTTCAGGTCATGGAGATCATGACCGGAGATGACGATGAACGGTCCCTTTTCCACAGTCAGTGGAACAGTAACCGGCACGGGCGTTCCGTAGCTTTCGGTGTTGGCCTTGTCCAGAAGCGCCATGCACTTGAGGTTCTTCTCGCCGACCTCCATCACAATAGACAGCAGCCCGTCCATGCCCCAATCATCGCCAATGGCAGAGAGTGCCTTGACAAAGAAGTGATTCACCTCATCATCGGTATATCCAAGCGCCATGGCGTGATGCGCATAAGCCGCCATACCGCGTACGCCGAAAAGAATGAGGGATTTGAGGCTGCGAATATCCTCCTGCGCACTCCAGACATTCTCCATATTGTAATCATCAGTTCGTCCGCACGCAGAAGCGCAGCTGGAACAATTGGGAACGAGACGCGCCTTTTCTTTGTGTACCCGCTCAATCAGTTCCCGGATGGTCGTTTCGTTGAAGTTCACATTTGTAACGGTAGTAAACAATCCTTCGATCATCAAACGCCATGTGCCCTCGTTCACATCCGGAGCATGATCTGCCGCACGCGACAGCCCAATCAAAGCGCCGGTCAGTTCATCCTGAAGCTCCGCTACATTGGCGGTCTTGCCGCAGACACCCGCTTTTCCCATGCAGCCGGTGCAGCCCGCCGTCTGCTCGCACTGAAAACAAAACATCTTTCGCTCCATCTTGAAATCCTCTCTTTCTTTATCCAAGTATATTTCCATCCGTAGAAACGGTCATAGCCTGCCACGGAATGAATTTCCCACTGTTCTGCAAAACGTTTTTCGTTGCATATTCCAATCCGCCGCAACAGAGAACTTCCATGCGCACGGCAATCACGCTTTGAATATCATTATCGCGGATGAGCTCGGTGAGCTGCTCGGAATGGTTCACGCTATCCTGATCGATTTCGGTGATTCTCCGTTTCATTGCAATATCTCCTTGCTTTTGTGGCCTGATTATAATATAATCAAATCAACAAGTCAGTTGAATTTTCAACAAAAGGGGATTCTATGAAAGATTTTTTACCGGTGATCCGTTCTGCTCAGCTTTTCTCCGGCATCTCTGAGGATGAGTTGACTGCGATGCTTTCTTGCCTCAAAGCCGAAAAAAAGAGCTTCCCGAAAGAAGCCTTTGTGCTGCGTGCCGGCGATACGGCGGACTCGGTCGGTTTTGTGCTGTCAGGAACTGCTCTGATTATTCAGGAAGATATTTGGGGAAACCGCAACATCCTTTCCAAAGCAGGGCCAGGACAAACTTTTGCTGTCGCATATGCCTGCGCACCCGGTTCCAGACTGAATGTGGGCGTCATAGCAGAAACGCCCGTCAACGCAATGTTCCTGAATGTAAAGCGCGTCCTGAATGTGTGCCCGTCCGCCTGTGCATACCACAGCCGAATCATCCGAAACCTCCTCAGCGAACTTGCCGAGAAAAATCTACGTTTCAACGAAAAACTCACGCATATGGGACAGCGTACCACGCGGTCAAAGATCATGTCCTATCTTTCTGCAGAAGCACAGCGTCTGGGAAAATACGAATTTGACATTCCTTTTTCAAGGCAGCAGCTTGCGGATTATCTTGGCGTCGAGCGCAGCGGACTGTCGCTCGAACTTGGGAAAATGCGCAACGAGAGACTTCTTGATTTTCACAAAAACCATTTTGTTTTGAAGGTATAAAACCATCATTGCCAAAATCCACCAGTGCTTTGCTGGTGGATTTTTATTGCACTCCAAACGCCATCCGGCGACGCAAAGCCCGCAGTTAGAAGCCGGATTCCTTCCGCATTTCACTTTGCGAATCAATAGAAATCATAAACAATCCCTGATTATTCTCTACCGGTAATTTCAAAGCGCCCCACGGCAAATGCCGCGAGGCGCTCAGCTCAATATTTATTTCATTCCTGTACGGTCAGCTGAAGCGACTCAAGCCATCCCTCAATCAGGGCCATATAATCGGTATCGTCGTCCTCAAGACAGCCGTCGTAGGCAAGGGTGTCCACTTCCACGAGGAAGAGATACACGTGCTCATCGGCAGTAAAGGAATAGGCATTCACCACGCGGTCCTCGTTTTCACCGGCCGTAAAGACCCAGTGGGTGCTCTCCTCACCGCAGATAACGGGCTTATCATCGCACACAATCAAATCGTTGGGCATGTATTCGTCCATGTAAGCGTCGCGTGCATGCGTGGTGCCAAAGCAAGCCAGCGCGATGGTGGTATAATCGCCATAGCCCAGCTCTTCAATGTAGCCGTCGACATTTTCCTCGTTGCGCACCAGCTCTGCATCCTTCGGCAGCGTACCGGTCAGAATGCGGCCCGTGAACGTGTCGCCGGCTTCAGCATACGCGCACGCGCACAGCAGCGCCAGCGTCATCAAAATGGCAATCAGTTTTTTCATGGCTCATTTCTCCTCAGTTTTATTAAATTTGGCAAATGGAAATTGCGCCGCGCGTAATTTCCATAACCACAACTTTGACCGGCCGCAACGGCGAAAAGTTCCATCAATCGAACACCTGCAGTATCATACACTTCAGGTATTTCGTCTCCACGCTCTGCGGCAACAGCGGATGATCCTTACCCTGCGTGCGATATTCCACCAGGCGCACGCGCTTTTTCGCGTCGCGCGCGGCCTGATTCAGGATATCCTGAAACATTTCCGGCAAAATATGCTGCGAACAGGAGCAGGTGACCAAGAAACCGCCGTCACGCACCAGTTTCAATCCGCGCAGGTTGATTTCCTTGTAGCCGCGAATGGCGCTCTGCACCGCCGCCTTGTTCTTGGTAAACGCAGGTGGGTCCAGAATAACCAGATCGTATTTCTCGTTCGCATCGGTCAGCTCATGCAGCAGGTCGAAGCAATTGTGCGCCTCAAAGCGCACGTTTTCCAGGCCGTTGCCGCGCGCATTTTCGCGAGCGACCTCCAATGCGTCCTCGGAAATGTCCACGCCCAGCACATCCGCCGCGCCATAACGCGCGGCATGCAGCGAAAAGGAGCCATTGTGGCAGAAGCAGTCCAGCACGCGCGCGCCCGGACAGAGCGGCGCAATGGCAGCGCGGTTTTCCTTCTGATCCAAGAAGAAGCCGGTCTTTTGACCGTTTTTCACGTCTACCAGAAAGCGAATGCCATTTTCACGCATCTCCACGCGATCGGGCACCCTGCCGCGCAACAGGCCGGTGGTCTGCTCCATGCCTTCCAGGCGGCGTACCGGCACGTCGCTACGTTCCCAGATGCCCGCCGGAGCGACGACCTCCATCAGCAAATCGGCGATCATATCCTTGATGCGCTCGATACCCAGCGACAGCGACTGCAACACCAGCACATCCGCATACTTATCCACCACCAGCCCCGGCAGGAAGTCGGATTCGGAATAAATCAGGCGGCAGCTGTCCGGATCGCACAGGCGCTTGCGGTATTCCCAGGCATCGGCAATGCGACGGCGGAAAAATTCACGGTCACAGGGCTCGTCGCGGCGGGTAAGAATGCGCAGCGAGATCTGGCTCTGCGGATTATAGAAGCCGCGGCCGATAAACTTGCCGCGGAAATCCGCGACGTCCACGATATCGCCGTTTTCAAACGCGCCGTCCACCTTTTCAATTTCCGAGGCGTATATCCAGGGATGTCCGCCGCGAACGCGGGTTTCGCGGGTTTTGCGAAGGGTAACTGTGGCCATAGAGCGCCTCCTGTTCGGATTATTGATGTTGTTAGTGTACCTCATTCATGTAAACTTGTCCAGCAGGAAGAAACGTGTTATACTGGTCAGTGAAAATATTTATGAAAAGGATGCGAAACGGCGTGCAGGATCAGAACGCAGGCGTTCGCCTGAACAAATATATTGCGGAGAGCGGCTACTGCTCCCGCCGGGAAGCCGACCGGCTGATTTCAGAGGGGCGAGTGACGCTGAACGGCAAAATTGGCGGCCTGGGTGATCGCGTGACGCCCGACATGCGCGTGCTGGTGGACGGGCAAATTATCGGCGGGCGCGGCAGGTGCGTCTACATCGCGCTGAACAAGCCGCGCGGCGTCGTCTGTACCACAGACCCCCGTGAACCGATGAACGTGGTGGACTACGTGGGCTATCCCACGCGCATCTTCCCCGTAGGACGGCTGGACAAAGATTCCGAGGGGCTGCTGCTGCTCACCAGCGACGGCGAAATCGTGAACCGCCTGCTGCGCGCTGCGGGCGGACACGAAAAAGAATACGAGGTGACGGTGGATAAGCCGCTCACCCGCGAATTCATGGAAAAAATGGTCTCAGGCGTACCGGTTCTGGACACGGTGACGCTACCCTGCCAGCTGCGGCGCACGGGCGACAGGTCGTTTAATCTGGTGCTCACGCAGGGCCTGAACCGCCAGATTCGCCGCATGTGCGAATATCTCGGTTACACCGTGCAGCGATTGCGCCGCGTGCGCATCAACTCGCTGCGCCTGGGTACACTCAAGCCCGGCCAGTGGCGCGAGCTGACGCAGAATGAGGTTGCACAACTTCTGGCCGAGACTGCAGGGTCAAGCAAGCTGGCTGAGGGGAGGGCTCAACTGTAACGCTGCAAATTTGTGATGGTGATCCGCTGGAAATCCTTATTCATTTCACAAATGCGGCATTGCAGATTATTTTCTATCTTATCCCGCTCAACTGGTTAAAGATTTTAATAGAAATGCCCGGCACCTTGCCGGGCCGCGTGCATATCCGCATACTTACAAGCACGTTCAAATATTCAATTTTCCTGGTTAACATCGGGCATTCCAATGCAAATCCATCGTCCTTACACGTAATCCTTCCATTCCCCCTGCGCTGCCGCGCCATGCAGTTGTCCATGCGCGCACAGGCCGGGGAATCCCTGCTGACGCAGCGCTTCATACAGCAAAATGGCCACAGAATTGGACAAGTTCAGGCTGCGCGCGTCGGATCGCATGGGAATGCGCACGCAGCGCTCGTAGTTATCGGCCAGCAGCGCCTCATCCAGCCCCTTCGTTTCGCGGCCAAACACCAGAAAATCGCCGTCCTGATAGGCTGCGGCGCAATAATCGCGCGGAGCCTTCGTGGTAGCGAAATGCAGGCGTGCATCCGGGTATTTTTCCGCAAAATCCGCCCAGCTTTCATGAATCTCAAGCGTCATCAAATGCCAGTAATCTAGCCCGGCGCGCTTTAAATACTTATCCGAAAGTTCAAAGCCCAGCGGCTTAATCAAATGGAGCATTGCCCCGGTGGCTGCGCAGGTGCGGGCGATGTTGCCCGTGTTCTGCGGAATTTCGGGGTTCACGAGCACGACGTGCATCATATATCTTCATCTCCAAGCACATATTTTTTCAGCGTCAGCCCCACGCCGCCGATATTGTGATCCGGCGCAATGATGCGGGCGCATTCCTTCACGACGGGTTCGGCGTTCTCCATCGCCACGGGCCAGCCGCAGGCTGTCAGCATGGGAATATCGTTGGTCTGGTCGCCGAAGGCCATTGCGTTTTCGGGGGAAACGCCTGCAGCCGCGCACAACGCCCTGAGCGCACCGCCCTTGTCCACGCCCGAAGGCATGAATTCAATATTGCGCGTGGACGCGCTGGACACGGACAGCCCCATATCCGCCAGTTGGTCGCGCAGTCGGGCAAAGCCGGGATCATAGGGCATGCCCAGCACCACGAATTTATACACGCCGGAACCGACATCCGCACGCAGGCGGCCGCGGTCACAGATGGTTTCATAGCGATATTCGCCCTCGCCCTCCACGCCCGGCACATGGTGGGCATAGCGCGGGCCGAGCGCGGCTTTCGCTTCCGGATTGCCCATGTAGCAGCGGCCGCGGCGATAGTAATCGAAATACATTTTGCTTTCTTCCAGCGTTTGCAGTATGCGCCGCGCATCGGCCTCTGCAAACGAATATTCAGCCAGCGTCGGGCCGTTTTCCCCAGCTTCGATGCGCGCGCCATTACAGGCGGCCATCATCGGGTGTATGCCCAGTTCGTGCGCGAAGCCGCGCATCAGCTCAAAGCTGCGGCCACTGACCAGGCACACGCGCACGCCGCGGCGCTCGCAGGCTTGAAGCGCACGGCAGTTGATTTCCGGAAAACGCTTCTGACTGTCCATCAGCGTGCCATCCAGATCCAGCGCCAACAGGCGAATGTCCATTTCGTTCATTTGTTCATCCAATCCGGCGCGTCCGCCCGAAAAACCCTGCCCGCATACGCCTTCAGCGGGCTGCCCTCGGGCACGCCTATTTCCTCGCACCACAGGCACAGCCGCTGCGCCATGCCCATCCTGCGGTTGATTTCACGATTGCCATACTTGTCGTCACCCAGGATCGGGCAACCGATGTGCGCCATGTGGGCGCGCAGCTGATGCGTGCGCCCCGTTACCGGCGAAAGCTGCACGCGCCAGAAATCGCCCTCGGAGCCGAGCAAGCGAACGCGCGTCACGATGGGCTTCGCACCGGCAGCAGGCGCATCCAGCACGCGCACGCTGGCGCGCCGCGCATCCTTCAGCAGCCACGCGCGCATTTCCGCCACGCCCTTCGGCGGGCAAGCGCACAGCAGCGCCGCATATTGTTTTTCGATGGCGTGGTCGCGAAAGGCAGCGAACGCCTGTCCATAGACTTCGTCATCCACCGCCGCCAGCATCACGCCGCCGGTACCCGCGTCCAGCCGGTGGCACAGCCGCGCGCCCGAATGTACGCGTTCGAGCCGCGCCTGCATGGTATCCGCGCCCACGCCGTCCGCATCCGGCAGCGAGGGCAGGCCCTGCGGCTTCACCGCCGCCATAAGCCGTCCATCGTCGAAGAGAACCTCCACCGGCGGACAGAGATACTTGTCCGGCGCGTAGATTTCCAGCACGTCGCCGCCGCGCACAATATCATCCGCGCTCAGCCGCACGCCGCCGCGGCGCACGTCGCGCTTCTTTAAAATGTCGCGCAGCACGAAGCCCGGCAGCATCGGCCATGCACGCTTCAAATAGCGGCTCAGCGGCGCGCCGGCCATGCCTCGGGGCGCTTCATGGCACATCATGCCTGCGCCTCCTCGGGCCAGGGCAACACAATTTCCTCCACGCGCAGCGGCTCCACGCGGCCCTCAGACATATCCGTCAGGCGGCGCAGAAAGCCGTCCTCATCCACCTCGCGCACAATCAGCGAGAAGCTGATCACATCGGTATAGCTCTTGTCCTCCACAATGATCGGCTCGCCCTTCAAAAAGTGCTCCATGCGGCCAAGCATGGGGTAGGGGATTTCCATCAGATAGCGCGCGGTGGGGTACATCATGCCCACGCCGCAGGCATTGATCGCCGCGGCAGCGCCCTGCGAATAGGCGCGCACCAGCCCGCCCGCACCCAGCAGCACACCGCCAAAATAGCGCGTAACCACCACGCAGGCATTCGTAACGCCGCGCGCCTTCATGACCTCGATGATCGGCATGCCTGCGGTGCCGCCGGGCTCGCCGTCGTCGCTGTAACGCATCACGCCCATATTCGCGCCGACGATGTAAGCGTAGCAGTTGTGCGTAGCGTCGCGATGGCGCGCGCGGATCTCCGCCAGAAATGCCAGCGCCGCATCCTCCGTCTCGCAGGGACAGCCATAGCCAATAAAGCGAGACTTGTTGATGATAAAGCTGTCCTCGCTCCGCTGAATCAGCGTCTTATACGCCTTGAGCGCCATGCCTCCACCGCCTTTCAATTCCAGATAATATTATAAAATATGCCCTCGCCAGCGTCAAGCGGCGCAGCGCAAAAAGCAGTTCCCTTTTGACATCGGCTGTGCTATAATCCGCTTATGGAAAAGACATTTTTTGAGCGCGTGTACGAGATCGTAGCGCGCATTCCCCGGGGCCGGGTTGCGAGCTACGGCCAAATTGCGTGGATGCTGGGCCACCCGCGCGCGGCGCGGCAGGTGGGCTGGGCGATGCGCGCCTGTCCGGACGGTTTGCCCTGGCAGCGCGTGGTAAAGTCCGACGGCGAAATTGCGGGCGGCGGTTACGCCGAAGCGCGCCGTGCGCTGCTGGAGGACGAAGGCGTCGCCTTTTTGCCGGACGGCCGGGTAGACATGGAAGCGTGCCGCTGGCGCGGCGAAGCTGAATAGATGCAAGAGGATAGCGGAATGAACCGAAAAGATCGCGAAATCACGGATCCGGCCGAGGCCATCGCATTGCTGGCGCGCTGCGATACCATACGGCTGGGACTGAATTCTCCGGACGGTCCCTATGTGGTGCCGTTGTCGTTCGGGCTGGAAGCCAGCGGCGAACGACCCGTCGTCTATTTTCACTGCGCTCAACGCGGCCTAAAGTCAGACTGCATTCGCCGTGATCCCCGCGTTTGCGTGGAGGCGGACGTCTGCCACGGCATGGTGCGCACGGCTCGCGGCGCGACCGCGCGCTATGAGAGCTTCATCGGTTTTGGCACAGCCGTAGAGGTGCAGGGCGAAGAAAAACTGCGCGGGCTGAAAGCGCTGCTGGCGCACTGCGGCATGACGGACTATCCGCTGGCGGAATGCGGCAATCTGGCACACACGGCAGTGTACAAAATCGAACTTACCCGTTTCAGCAGCAAGCGAAATATGCCGTAGAGCGCGGCCGCAATCGCCCGGCGTTCGCTGAAGGGCGGCAGGGAAAAGCGCCCGGTTCAAGCGCAAAGCGCTTCCGGTTTTAAGGGCCGCTCCGCGCTGTTTCTCCCGAAAATTCGAAGGGGCCTGTTCACAGCGGAACAGGCCCCTTTAAACTTAAAATTATTTTTCCGGGAACAGGTACTGGGCCAGTTCCGCGGCACGGGCAAAGTCGGGGATGATGACGTCCGCCCCGGCGCGAATCAGCCGATCCCGCTTCCATGCGTCCACACGTCCGTCGTGATGCTTCTCATCGGTAGCGACGCCCACGGCAAAGCCGCCACGCTCCTTCACGTTTTCAATTTCCACAAACCCATCGCCAAAGCCGGCCAACTCGCAGCCCTGAAGTCCATTTTCGCGGATGATGCGTTCCACAATCATCTTCTTTGAAAAGGACTTGTAGTCGCGCTGCGCGCCGTAAACCGGTGCGGCCAGATACTTCGTCACACCCAGCAGCTCGGCCTCGTGCGCGGCATAGATTTCATCGGTACCGCTGGCAATGAAGATGCGCACGCCGCGGCTGGACAACTCCTTCAAAATCTCAATCGCGCCAGGCACCAGCAATTCGGAGGGATCGATGGTGCCGTCCTCCAGTCCGCGGATACGGTGACCCACTTCGTCCAGAAGGCGGCGGGAATATTCATCCTTGTAATCCTGCGGGTCCAGCGGCTTGCCGCCGCGCTTTTCAATTTCCTCCGCCAGCGATATGCACTGGTAAATCGTCTGCTTGCCGGTGCTCATATCCACAAATTCGTCGATGCAGGCGCGCAGCTCGGGCTCGCCCTCGGCGGCGGGCGCCTTGGAAAGCTCCTCAAAGAAGTAGCCCTTCATGATTTTCTGCCAGCCTTCGCGAATCAGGCTGAGCGTGCCGTCGAAATCAAATAGCGCAAATTTAAAGCGGCCCCGCGAATAATCAGGATTAATGATTTCCAGATAATTAGTATCCATATGTGTATCTTCCTCCGTACAGTAATAGCGTATTTCAGAGCGTCAAACACGACCACATTACCGCCTGCGCGACATTTTGTCAATATGAAAATCTGTTTCCAATTCGAATTTAACAAATCAGTCCAAATGAAATTATTGCGGCGGCTGCCGTCAAACTATTGACAACGACGTAAAGTATGTGTTATAATATACTTATATTATAAAAGAGTTTTACAAATCAACTGTCGACGGTGCGAGCCGTCAGGAAGTGCGGGTGACTATGGAGAACAGGAGCTGTGAATACATCATCGAGATGCAGGGCATCACCAAGCAGTTTCCGGGCGTGAAGGCGCTCAGCGACGTGTCCTTCAGGCTGCGTTCCGGCGAGGTGATGGCGCTGCTGGGCGAAAACGGCGCGGGTAAATCCACGCTAATGAAGGTGCTCTCCGGCGTATATGGCAAGGATGCGGGCACCATTCGCATCTTTGGCCGTGAGGTGGAAGCGCTCACGCCGAAGAAGGCGCAGGAGATGGGCATTTCCATCATCCACCAAGAGTTGAACCTGTGCCGCCATCTGACGGTGGCTGAAAACATTTTCCTGGGGCGCGAAAAAATCGGCGGCATGCGCGTGCTC
>CAKUDW010000046.1 GCA_934645275.1 uncultured Clostridia bacterium | reverse complement strand
ATGAAAAACGGACTGTTCTGGCGGCTGTTCAGCGCCATGATGGCGGTGCTGCTGGTGACGATCATCCTCTTTACCGCAATCCTGACCAGCGCGCAGCGCAACCGTCTGCAGGATAACTACGAAACTGAGGTACGCATGCAGGCGCGTCAGGTGGCGGAATACATGCAGCAGCTCAGCAACCTGAGCCTCGTGCGCGGCAACGCCACCATACAATACCTGGTAAATAAGAAAATCGCCGATATTTATGACCGCTACAACGCCGATATATGGATCGTAAGCTTCGAATCGGGCCGCGTACAATATATCGACAGCTCGTGGAATACTTCCGAGGGCATCGCCACGGAGGCCGTGTTGGAACAGCTGACGCGGATTCAATCCGGCCAGGAAATCCGCGCCACCGGTCTGTTTACCGAACTGGGCGACCATATCGTCACCATTGGCGTGCCGTGGACTTACAGCGGCGACCACGTGGTTGGCGCCGTGCTGCTGCATATCCCGGTAGACCGGCTGCATGTGAGCCTGCGGGCGGTGTTATCGCAGGCGCTGCTGCCTGCGCTAGTAGCGCTGTTGCTGGGCGTAGCGCTCTCGTTTTGGGTGGCGCGCAGCCAGACCCTGCCGATGCGCGAAATCGAGCGTGCGGTGCGCGCCTTCTCGCGCGGAGAGCTGAACCGGCGGGTAGCGCTGAACTGCGGCGGCGAGTTGGAGCAACTGGGCAATTCGATCAATCGAATGGCCTCCGAGCTGAGCAACATGGAGCAGTCGCGCCGCAGCTTCGTGGCCAATGTGTCCCACGAACTGCGCTCGCCGATGACCAGCATCAAGGGCTACATTTCCGCCATGCTCGACGGCACGATCGGCCCGGAAGAGCAGGAAAAGTACCTGCGCGTGGTACTGGATGAAACCAACCGGCTGAGCGATCTGGTGCGCGATCTGCTGGATTTGAGCCGTCTGGAATCTGGCAAATTCCCGATGACCATCGCTCCGTTCGACGCAAACGAGCTGGTGCGCCGCATACTGATCGGCTTCGAAGGGCGCATTGATGAGAAGGGCATCGACGTAAACGTAAAACTCGCGGCAGATCCCTGCTTCGCACTGGGCGACGCGAACCGAATCAACCAGGTGGTCCGCAACCTGGTCGACAACGCCGTAAAATTTATGATTGGCGAGGGCAGTGTACTGACGCTGGAAACCGTCAGAACCGATAAATCTGTCCTCTTCCGCGTGGCTGACAACGGCCCCGGTATCAGCCCCGAGGATCAGCTGCACATCTTCGACCGTTTCTATAAAGCTGACAAGGCGCACACCGCCGGCATGGGCACGGGGCTCGGGCTGTCGATCTGCAAAAACATCGTTCAGCAGCACGGCAGCGACATTCGCTTTGAATCGCAGCCTGGACACACCGTATTTGAATTTTCTCTGCCTGCGGCGGCAAAGGCGTTACCGGAGCAGTCCGCCCGGTTAAATGCCCCGGAGCGCAAAGAATCCGAACAGAATTAAGGAAAGGTTGGATTTGATTGATGATGAAAAAAATCTGTGCGCTGGCACTGTGCCTTGCCATGATACTGAGCTTTGCCGCCGCCGAGGAAACCCCTGGCTACGAGATTGTCTATTCCGCGGCCAACCCGATTCCAGAAATTGCCGAGCGCGTGCGTCCGGCGGTCGTTCAGGTGCTTTGCTTTGAGGAAACCTGGGACGCGGTCACCCGCATCGCCGCCACAAATGAAATCGCGGCTGGCTCCGGTTGCTACATCCGCAGCGATGCGGAGGGCGGTTACATTCTGACCAACAACCACATCGTGGAAAACGGCGAGGTATTCAAAATCCAGTGGCTCAGCGGCGAAGAGATGGACGCTGAACTGTTGGGCGCCGACGACGGTACGGACATCGCCGTGCTGCGCTTCGCCGAAACCGCGCCCAGCGGCGTTTCCCCCATCCCGATGGGCGATTCAGACAGTTTACGCATCGGCGAGCTGGCCATCTGCATCGGCAATCCTGGCGACAGCCTGGAAGTATTGCCCGGCACGGTCACCGCCGGCATCATATCCGGCCTTGAGCGCGAGGACATCAGCGCCGACAATTTCACCCGCAGCACGCCCGTGATTCAGACCGACGCCGCCATCAACACCGGCAATTCCGGCGGTGCGCTGCTCAACGCGCGCGGCGAGCTGGTGGGCATTCCCACGCTGAAGATGATGTTTTCGACCACGGCTGTGTTTGAAGGGCTCGGCTTCTGCATCCCGATCAATACCGTCAAGCGCTATATCGATCAGATTATCGATAACGGCAGCGTAACGCGCCCGCGGCTGGGCATCACCGTAGCCGACATCGACGGTCCGGACACGCCGATGAAGAAGTATCCGCCGGCCGGCGCGCAGGTCTATACCGTGGAAGAAGGCGGTCCCTCGGCCATAGCCGGACTGCAAGTGGGCGACGTAATTACCGAAATCAACGGCGTGCGCGTGATGAATTACATGGCGCTACTGAAGGAACTTGACAAGTGCCAGGCGGGCGACAGGGTAAAGCTCAAGCTCTATCGCTATTATGATAAGGACGGCAACCTGACCGGCGGCTACGAGGAACTGAACCTCACCGTCAAGCTGGCGCTGCTGGACTGACGCAATATAGATATCGAGCGGCAGGGAACTTCTTGGGAGTCCCCGCCGCTCGATTGCTTACCGGTAATGCTGTCGAAGTCGTCGCCGGACGACACAAAGCAATGACACATGCCGCAAAGAGTTTATCCAAAAATTATCGGCACATCCCCTGCACCCCCAATCCCTGCTTTGAACGGGCTGGGATACGTTAAAGTCTGCCGGCTCAAGAAAGAAATGATTTCCACCTTTAAAAGAACGACCGGCGCTCCCCGAATATCGGCTGCCGGTCGTTCTTTATACTCTATTGAACAGGTATCATGCCTGCTCGTTTGAGCGCGTACTCAGTATATAATAGGTTTTCACCGCAGACACGCCTTCCAGATTCGCGATTCTGTGATGTACCTGCCGGAATTCCTCCGTGGATACGGCGTAGACTGAGGCCAGAAAATCCAGATCACCGGTCAGAACATACAGCGAAACCACGTGCGGATCGGTGGATAGGATATCGGTCACCTGGTCTATGTAGCGCGTGTGTTCAATCTTGATACCGATCATGGCGGTAATGCCGCCCTCGATTTTACTGTTATCGACCACGGCGGTATATTGCAATATTACGCCCTGCAGTTCCAGCCGCCGTATGCGCTCCGTGACCGAAGATACGGCGAGCCCAACCTCCTTGGCAATGGCCGAGGCGGAAACGCGGGCGTTCTTTTTAAGCATGGATATAATTTTCAGATCGGTGCTGTCCATCTTCAAGCCTCCTGTGTGGCATCCATTTCTATGATACCTTTCCCGGCGCAATTTGTCAAGGTTTACCGAAAATTATTAGGCAATAAATATGCTTCAGCTAGACATGTGCAAGCCGCCATGCTAGAGTGTGTTTTTAAAAGGACAGTCTGCGTATTGGGCCGCTTCGGGCGCTTTGCAGACAATGCAAAGCTCTCCGGCCGCACAAAAGCAAAATTCAGGGGGCACATGAAATGAAAAAAGCAAGGGGAACGCTGCCGCTGCTGTTGACGGCGATGATCTGGGGCCTGGCTTTCGTGGCGCAAACCTCGGCAGCGGGCAGCATCGGTTCGTTCAGTTTTACCGCCGTGCGTTCGATTATTGCATCCGCGTTTCTGTTAATACTGATGAAGGTCAGAAAAATTTCCAGAAAAGCGTCAGGAACACCTGTACCGCCCATCGATCGCCGCCTACTACGGGGAGGACTGCTATGCGGCGTAGCGCTTTGTCTGGCTTCGAACTTCCAGCAGTTCGGCATCGCCGCCTACCCTGACGGTGTAGCGGCTTCCGGACGCGCAGGCTTTTTAACAGCCACTTATGTGGTTATGACCGCGCTGTGCGCCGTAATCGCGGGCAAAAAGCCTCATCCGCTGATACTGGCTGCAGGCGTGCTCTGTGTGGGCGGCATGTACCTGCTGTGCGCGCCGAAGGGCATGTCCGGACTGTATCTGGGGGACGTACTTGAGCTGATCTGCGCAGTGGGTTTCACCGCTCAAATTCTGCTGGTGGGTAAATATGCGGATTTAGATGGCATGAGTCTCTCCTGCGCGCAGTTCGCCGTGTGCGGCACAATCTCATTAATCGGCGCGCTGATATTTGAGGATACGCACCTGAGCGATCTCGCTGCCGCATGGATTCCTGTAGCCTATGCCGGTATATTCTCCAGCGGTATCGCCTACACGCTTCAAATTATCGGGCAAAAATATGCCGAACCGGCGGTAGCTTCCATCATCATGAGTCTGGAATCCGTGTTCGCCGCCCTGGCGGGCTGGTTGATTCTGCACGAGCATCTGGGCGGACAGGAGTTGATCGGCTGCGCGCTGGTATTCACCGCGGTGCTGCTGGCACAGACGCCCGAACTGCTTCGGCGCAAAAGCTGAGCGCGCTTGACAAAAGCGGCGTGTGAATGCTACACTGAATGCGGTTCACGCCACCCCAGTGAAATTGCGAAGGAACGATTTATTATGCTCACAGGCCTCAAGCGGCTGGTTAAGCGCTCTAAGAAAATGTATCTGAAGCTCGGCCCGGTGTTCGCGGCCTACCGCAACAGCGTCATCACACTCGCGCGCGGCCTGGGCGGCATTAATTACAACGAGGCAGTATTCAGCTCATTCAACCATCAGGCTTACAATGATAATCCGCGCTACATATCTGAGGCGCTGCATGCGCTGCGCCCGCAGACGGAAATCGTGTGGCTGTTCGCACGGCCGCACGACGCGGAAAAATACGATGTTCCAGATTATGTGCGCGTGGTGTGCGCCACCTCGACGCGCGGCATGGCGCACCTTGCCCGTGCTCGAGTTGTGGTGGATAACTTCAACAAGCGCTTTTATCTAAAGTTTCCCGGCGAAAACCAGATTTACATTCAAACCTGGCACGGCGACCGTGCCTTCAAAAAGGTAGGCTACGACAATCCAGGCGGTTTGAACTGCGGGATTGAAGAAAAAGCCGCGCTGTTCATCTGCGGCTCGGAATACGGCGAAATGCAGATTCACTCTGCCTTCCACTACCACGGTGAAATCATGAAGGTCGGGTATCCGCGCAACGATATTCTGTTGCGCAACGACCCCGCCGAAGCGCGCGCCATTCGCAAGAAGCTGGGTGTAGATGAAGATACCCGCCTGTTGATGTACGCGCCGACTTTCCGCGATGTGGACTTCCGCTACAACCGTGTGCAGCACGCGCATCTGGAGCTCGGCCACGTGTTGGATACGCTGGAAGCAGCCACAGGTGCGAAGTGGAAATGCCTCGTGCGCGCGCACTATATGTCCAGGGGCATCGACGCGGCGGCCGACTCACGGCTGATCCAGGCCAGTGCCTACCCGGAAATGGGCGAGCTGCTGCTGATTTCCGACGCGCTGATTACGGATTATTCCTCCTGCGCGGGCGATTACGTGTTGCTCAGGCGGCCCATCTTTCTCTACCAGGACGACCTGGATGACTACACGGGCAACAACCGCGCGCTGTATTTTGACATGAAGGATTCGCCCTACTGGGTAGCTGACACGCCGGAGGCAATGGATGCGCTGATCATGCGCTGCACGCCCGAATCAGCGCGCGAAAACTGCGAAGCCATTCTGAAGTTCTACGGCGAGGCCGAGACCGGTCACGCTGCGCGTTCTGTGGCGGAATATATTGCGGATAAACTAAAATGACCGAGGTACTTTGCTAAAATGAGCTCTGCCGAACTATCCACACGCGAAGTGCAGCTGCGCTGTCTGGGCGTTCTCGAAGCCTTCGACGCCGTGTGCCGCGAAAACCACCTGAACTACTACCTCTCCGGCGGCACGCTGCTGGGCGCGATCCGCCACCGAGGTTTCATCCCCTGGGACGACGATGTAGACGTGATGCTGCCGCGCGCCGACTATATGAAGTTGTTGGATGTGTCGATGCCTGAAGGACGCTATCAATTCCACAGCGCAGAAAATTGTCCCGACTATTGCCGCCCCTGGGCGCGCATGACCGACACGCACACGTGCACACAGGGAAGCGGTCTGTTCGACGGCGATACTGACGCGATTTACATCGACATTTTTCCCATCGACGGCATGCCCACAGGCAAACTGGCGAGCCGCCTTTTCTTCGCGCGAATTCGGCTGCTGGATGTGCTGTGCAAATTTCCGCGGCGCAAGCGCATATCCGACGTTGAACGCTGGCGTACGGCTAAAATTCTGTTGCGCACGCTGTTGGGCTGGCTACCGCTGAACACGCATGCCCTGGCGCTGAAAATGAACCGCATTGCGCAGCGCCAGCCCTACGATGCCCGCGATTTCCGCGGCGTTTCAATGGTAACGCATTACGGTGCCCGCGAACGAATGCCCGCCGAGGTATTTGACCATGCAGTAGATGTAGAATTTGAGGGACTAAAGTTGCCTGCGCCCTGCGGCTGGGATTTTTATCTCACCCGCCTTTACGGCGACTACATGCAGCTGCCGCCGGAGCACGCCCGCGTAGGCACGCATGCGGCAAGTTACACAGAAGCCACTAATAAATAAAGCGAACCGCGCTCGATTCCTTCAATCGGGCGCGGTTCGCTTAAAGGGCAGGAATTAGCAAAACCAGCGTTTCGCGGGCCGGCGGCTCTAGCAGAGAGACGCCGACAATTCCAGAGAATAAGAATTAACAAAACCAGAGTCTTGCGGGTCGGTGGCTTCTGAAGGGAGACGCCGACAATTCTCTTTAAGTGAATGTATTACAGCGACGCGGCGACCTTCGCAGCCAGCTCAGCGTTGTTGTATACCAGGCGAATATTAGAGGCCAGACTGTCGCCGCCGGTAATATCCTTAATCTTCGCCAGCAGGAACGGCGTAGTCGCCTTACCATGAATGCCCTGAGCCTTTGCATCGGCCAGCGCTTCTTCAATCGCCTTATTAATGACGTCGGGATCCATCGAATACTGCTCCGGAATCGGATTGGTCACCAGCATGCCGCCACGCAGGCCCATTTCCAGCTTCGCGCGGAAGGCAGCAGCTACCTCTTCGGGCGTATCCAACCGATAGTCCACGCCGAAGCCGCTCTTGCGGGTATAGAACGCGGGCAACTCCTCGGTCTGATAGCCAATCACCGGTACGCCCTTGGTCTCAAGATATTCAAGCGTGAGGCCAAGATCCAGAATGGACTTTGCGCCCGCGCATACGACCATCACGCCGGTCTGCGCCAGCTCCTCAAGGTCGGCGGAAATATCCATCGTCACCTCTGCGCCGCGATGCACGCCGCCGATGCCGCCAGTGGCAAACACGCGAATGCCAGCCATCTCAGCAATGATCATCGTGGTGGCCACGGTAGTCGCGCCGTCCTCGCCACGCGCCACCAGCACCGGCAAATCGCGCCTGGAAGCCTTGGTCACGGCATAGCCCTTCTTGCCCAGGTAGGTAATTTCATCCTTTGAGAGACCCGCCTTCAGGCGGCCGCCGATAATTGCGATCGTGGCCGGAACCGCGCCGTTTTCGCGCACGATCTTCTCCACGTTCAGCGCCGTTTCCACATTCTGCGGATACGGCATACCGTGGGAAATAATAGTAGATTCCAGCGCCACCACGGGCTTCCCACTTTCAAGTGCCGCCTTGACCTCAGGCGCAACATCCAGATATGCGTTCAACTTCATTGCAATCATCCTCCTTAATACTTTACAGTTCCTGAATTTCGATTTCTGCCATGCGAGCCTGCACTGCCGCCGCGCTCATTTCCGGGCTGACCGATTCCGCAGCCCGCGCCGCAACGACTGAAGCCGCCATGCCCGCGCGCGCGCACTGCTCGAGGGACATGCGCTGCGCCTGCGCCCAGGCCACGGCAGCCGTGAAGGCATCGCCCGCGCCCGTAGCGTTTACGATGTCGTGCGCCGGGGACGGCAGCAGATAGGCCCGGCCTGCTTCAGCACAGAGAGCACCCTGTGCGCCAAGCGTCAGATACACGCGCTGCACGCCTCTCGAAAGCAGTGCCTGCGCAGCGCAACGCGCGCTGTCCGGCCCGGTCACTGCAATGCCAGTGAGCGCCTCCGCCTCGTAGCGGTTAGGCTTTATGGCGCTCAACCCCGGCAGGGCCGCGGCAAGCCGCCCGGCCTTAACGGCGGACACCGCATCTGCGACCACCGGCACGCGCAGCTCTCTTGCCAGAAAGCCCAGTGTCTCGGCCGAAAGATTCGCTTCCAACACAACCGCGTCCATGGCATTGAGCCATTCGAGCTTATCCTGAAAAAACGCGGGCGTAAGCCTACCCTGGATTTCCATATCGTTCACGGCAATGCACATGTCACCGCGCTCATCATCGATAAACATGTACACGGAAGTGCGCCCCTGTGCCGCCAACAGACAGCGCGACGTGCCGATTCCCTTTTTACGGCAATCGGCCAGAAGCATTTCACCGTTGGCATCGCCGCCGATTGCACCCACGAACTCCGTTTGCAGGCCGAGCTTCGCCACATTTTCAGCGATATTGCGGCCCACGCCGCCCGGCGTCAGGCGTACAGTACCGATATTGGAATCGTGCATGCGCAGCGTATCGCGGACAAAGCCGCCGATATCCACATTTGCGCCGCCAATTACGGCAATTCTCTTCTGCGTCATACCGCGGCATCCCCTCCCGACATACTGCCTTGGAAACCACAAGCTATTATAGTCGCAAATCCGCTGTAAATCAAGCGCGGTTTACCGATTTTGTTCACAGGCGGATGGAATTATTGCGTAATTTTTCGTAAATTGTTCAGAAATATGCTCAGGCAGCTTGATTTTGACATATTGTTGTAATATAATAGTCTCAGCTACGATATATAGTGTTGAAAGCAGGTGTATCCATGAAATTATCCGGCGCAGCTAAACGCTGCTTTGCCGCCGTTTTAATTATCCTTATGACTATGGCGTGCTGTTCACAGGCATTAGCCGCCTCCGTAAAAGCAAAGATCAATTCCTCTTCGGCGCGGGTGTACAACGTGCCCTCTACCTCGGCCAAAGCCTCGGTGAGCGCCGTCAAGGGTATCCGAGTAAGCATAACCGGCTATGCAAACGGCTGGGCGCGCATCAACTACAACGGCCACACCGGCTATATGCAGAGCAAGTATCTGAATCTGGTAAACCGTGTGAAGGCCTATACCTCCAAATCCACGCCAGTGTACAAACAGGCCTCATCGTCCTCATCGCGACTGGGCACGCTTTCAGCGGCCAGCACGGTATATGTCGTGGGACGCAGCGGCTCTTACTACCGCGTGCAGAACCAGTCCGGCTCCGTGACAGGTTATATTGCAGGCAGTAACCTCAGCAGCCGGAAGCCCTCGACCTCAGGCAGCAGCGCAAGCGGCAACGCGAGCGGCTCGGCCTCAAACGCGCCTAGCTATTCCAGCAGCATGACGACCTCTGAAAAGCTGGATTATGTCATCTACATTGCCAAGCAGTTGCTCGGTCGCCCCTACAAGCTCAGCAGCGACAACCCGCCCAACAGCTTCAACTGCTCTTCCTTTGTGAAATACTGCATGGAAAAGGCCCATTTTGACATGAAGGGCACCGCCGCAACGCAGGCCGCGGATGGGCGCTATACGAAGATTACCGACATATCCTCCCTGAAAAAGGGCGATATTCTCTGCTTCGATACCGATACGACCAACGGCAATCAGACCTGCGACCATACGGCTATCTATCTTGGCAATAATCAGTTCATCCACGCCTCGTCCGCCAAGGGCTGCGTGACCATCACGAGTATGACCAGCTACTATAAAAACGCGTTCCTGTGGGCGCGCCGTGTGGGCTGAAAACTGAATTAAAGCTACATAAACGATACCCCAGGCAAGCATCGCCCGGGGTATCGTTCTATTCCAGTTCAGCTGCCGCTTCAGAAGCTGCTTCCCATTCGGCATACAACGCTTCCATTGAAGCGTTGCGCTCGCGGTGCTGGCGCGCAATCTCCTGCGCCTTCTCCGCATCCTTATAGGTCTCCGGATCGGCCATCTGCGCTTCCAACCGTGCAATTTCTGCCTCGGCGTCGGCAATGGCAGTCTCGGCGGCCTTCAGCCTGTCCTGAATCGCACGCTTTTCAGCTGCGGCCATGCGGGCGCGGCGCTTTTCGCGGTCAATCTGTGTCCTGGTGCGACCGTCATTCTCTTCCAGCGCAATGCCCGCCGCCTCGCGGCGCTTCGCTTCCAGATAATCATCGTAATTGCCAGGATATTCGCGCGCGCCGTCCGCATTCATTTCCACCACGCGATTGGCCACGCGGTTAATGAAATAGCGGTCATGCGACACGGTAAGCAGCGTACCGTCGAAATCCTCCAGCGCGCCTTCCAGTACCTCACGGCTGTCCATGTCCAGATGGTTGGTCGGTTCGTCCAGCAGCAGCAGGTTGTCGTGGCGCAGCATCAGCTTAGCCAGCGACACACGACCCTTTTCGCCCCCGGAGAGAGTTTTAATGGGTTGAAACACATCATCGCCCGTAAAGAGGAATAGCGCCAGCACGCTGCGGATGCGATCCATTTCCAGCCGCGGAAATTCATCCCAAACCTCGTTCAGAATGTCCTTTTCGGGATTAAGACGGGTCTGATGCTGCTCATAGTAACCCATATCCACATTTGATCCGAATACCACCGTGCCGCTGTCCGGCTGAAGCCGCCGCGCAATGATGTTCAGCAGTGTGGATTTGCCCACGCCGTTCGGCCCGATGATCGCCACGCGATCACCCAGCCGCAACTGCAGGCTGAAGTGTTCAAACAGCGTACGACCATCGAAACCCTTGGAAACATCCTTCACGCCGAGCACTTCTTCAC
>CAKUDW010000045.1 GCA_934645275.1 uncultured Clostridia bacterium | reverse complement strand
CGCGTTCGAGGGCATGACCGTGGTGATTACCGGCACGCTTGAACACTTCTCCCGCGCCGAGGCCGAGGAAGCCGTGCGCCGCGCGGGCGGCAAGGCCTCAGCCTCCGTGTCGAAAAAGACGGCGCTGGTCGTCGCGGGCGAGAGCGCGGGCAGCAAGCTGGATAAGGCCAATGCGTTGGGCGTGACCGTGATTGACGAGGCGGAATTTATGCGGCGCGTGGGCATGTAAATTTCTTGCAAGAGGTGCAAAACGTCGCGGATGTATGCTATAATACATGCTAGGATATTATCGTGGAGGCATTATAGCTTATGCTGAGTATGACCGGCTACGGCCGCGCAGCCGCCGAGCTGGACGGCCGGCAGCTCACCATAGAAATGAAGAGCGTGAATCATCGCTTTCTGGACATCGCGTTTCGGATGCCCCGGAACCTGATGTTTTTGGAAGACGATGCGCGCAAGATTATCTCTGCTCGCCTTGCCCGGGGCCACGTGGACGTGTTTTTCACCTATCGCAACCTGCGCAGCGATTCCAGGTGTGTCAGCGCAGATCGGGCGCTTTTTGACGCTTACGCCGCGGCACTGGAACAGCTGGCCGCTGCCGGCCTGCGAGACGATCGCTCGCTGATGAGCGTCGCGCGCATGCCAGACGTGCTGACCGTGACCGAGGCCGATGAAGATCAGGACGCGCTTAAGCAGTTGTTGGCCATGGCACTGACGGATGCGCTGGACGGCCTGTGCGCCATGCGGGCGCGCGAGGGCGGGGAAATGAAGCGCGATTTGGCTTCGCGCGTGGATCACATTGAAGAAATGACGCGGGCCGTCGAGGCGCGCTATCCTGAAACCGTCGAAGCCTATAAGGCGCGGCTGCGCGCTGCCATTGAGGAAATGGTGGGGCAGAATGTGGATGAGGCGCGGTTGTTGACCGAGGTGGCCGTAATGGCCGATCGCAGCGCCATTGCCGAGGAAACCGTGCGGCTGCATGCGCACATCGCACAGCTGCGCGAATGCCTGGAAAAGCCGGAGCCTGTGGGCCGCAGAATTGATTTTCTGGTTCAGGAACTCAACCGGGAAGTAAACACCATCTCCTCCAAATCGCAGGATGTGCCGATTACCCAGCTGGTCATCAGCATGAAGGCGGAGATTGAAAAGCTGCGCGAGCAGCTGCAGAACATCGAATGAATCTTTTCCAGCGCGAAGCTGTGGCGGCGCGGTGAGATACAAAAGCGGGCGCGAAGGCGGAGCGAGTCGCTCCAGAGTGCGCCTAGAAGGAAGAGGGATATTGTATATGGCCAAGCGCGGCATGTTGTTTGTGATTTCCGGCCCGGCAGGCGCGGGCAAGTCCGCTATTGTGAAGAATCTGCTCTCCAAGCACCCCGATGTGCAGCTCTCCGTTTCCTGCACCACGCGCGCGCCGCGCCCCGGCGAAATCAACGGCGTGCACTATCACTTTGTCAGCGATGAACGCTTCGACGAGTTGGTGGCGCAGAACGCCTTCTACGAGTGGGCGCACGTGCATCAGAACCGTTACGGCACGCTCAAGAGCGTCGTGGCCGAGCAGCTGGATCAGGGGCATGATCTGGTTCTGGAAATCGACGTGCAGGGCTGCAAGCAAGTGCTTGAGCACGATTCGAGCGCCGTGGGCATCTTCGTGTGTCCGCCCAGCCGCAAGAATCTCGAAAAGCGTCTGCGCGACCGCGGCACCGAATCCGAGGAATCCATTCGCGTGCGGCTGAATAACGTAGCCGGCGAGGTGGCCACCGCCTATCAATATCAGTATGTGATCGTACATCAGGACTGGGACGACGTGCCCAACGCGCAGGACATCGCGGTGGAAGATGTGTATGCCATCATTACTGCCAAGCGTCTCGAGCGCGCACGACAGGAGGATTTCCTGGATAAGCTCTCTGCTGAACTCAAGGCCTGATTTCGCATTAACAACCATGAACCTGTTGTGAGGAGGATGAAGTTTTATGATGACTGAACCGCCCATTGGCGAACTGCTCAAGAAAGTCGATTGCTGTTACACACTGGCCGTGGAAGCGTCTAAGCGCGCTCGCGAATTGATCGGCGGCAGCCTGCCGCTGATCGATACCAAGGATTCCAATCCGCTGTCCATTGCCATCGAGGAAATTAACCGCGGGTTGATTTCCTATTCGCGCGATGAAGCGGCCGACGGTGAAGAAAACTGATCGGGAATTAAAAAAAGCGATATAGTTCAGGGCATTCAACGCGAAAACCCGCCCTTCTGCACGGAGATTATCCCCTTAAAATGCAGCAGGAGACGGTTTTCGCTTGTTGTGCTTGAAAGAGGAGAAGGAGGGAGCGGCGCGCATGCTGGAAAATAAACATATCGTGGTGGGCGTGACCGGCGGCATCGCAGCCTACAAGGCCTGCGATCTGGTAAGCCGCCTGAAAAAGCGCGGCGCGGATGTGCGCGTGGTGATGACTGAGGCGGCCGTTCGCTTTGTCTCGCCGCTCAGCTTTGAAACCCTGAGCGGTCATCAGGCTTACACCGATACCTTCGACCGTAAATATGAAATCGGTCATGTGGCGCTGGCAAAGTGGGCGGATTTGATTCTGGTCGCGCCCGCTACGGCCAATTGCATGGGCAAATATGCCTGCGGCATAGCCGATGATCTGCTTTCCACCACGCTTTGTGCGGCCCGCGGGCCGGTGCTGCTGGCCCCGGCAATGAATGCGGGCATGTGGCGCAGTCCCGCCGTGCAGGCAAATTTTGAAACGTTGAAGGCGCGCGGCACGCATTTTGTAGGCCCTGAGGCCGGACATCTGGCGTGCGGGGACGATGATATCGGCCGCATGTCCGAACCGGAGACCATCGCGGCAGCTGCGGAAGCGTTGCTCTGCCCGCGCCGTGATTTGGCGGGCCTGCGCGTGCTGGTGACCGCCGGGCCGACCGTGGAGAAGATCGATCCCGTGCGCTATATTACAAATCGTTCCACCGGTAAAATGGGTTATGCCATCGCCGAGGCTGCGCGCGATCGCGGCGCGCAGGTGCAGCTGGTTTCCGGCCCTACGCAGCTGGCAAGGCCGGCAGGCGTGGCCTTCGTGGGCGTGGAATCCTGCGCTGAACTGCGCGAAGCGGTGCTCGCGGGCGCCGAAGGAGCGGACGTGGTGATTCAGGCGGCGGCGCCTGCGGATTTCACGCCCGAGCAGTTTGCTTCCGGCAAGATTAAAAAGACGGGAGATGGCATGCTGCTGCGTCTGAAGAATACGGCGGACATCGCCTGCGAGCTGGGTGCGCGCAAGCGCCCGGGGCAGATGCTGGTGGCCTTTGCCGCGGAAACAGAAGATGTGCTCGCCAATGCCCGCGCAAAACTTGCGCGCAAGAACGCTGATATGGTCGTCGCCAACGATGTGAGCCGTGCGGACGCAGGCTTCGGTGTGGACACGAACGTCGTGACGCTGATTACCGCCGCGGATGCACGTCCGCTGGAAAGAATGGGCAAGCGCGCTGTGGCCGACGCGATTCTTGACCGCATATTGGAACTGAAGCAATCATGAAGCGCTACGCAAACGTCGTTGTGGATCTTTCAGCCGGAGCGCTGGACCGGGTATTTTCCTACCGCGTGCCGGAGAATATGGAAATCGGCGCGGGTTATCAGGTGCTGGCTCCGTTTGGACCACGCCAGATCAGCGGCTTTGTGTTGAATCTGTCCGACAGTGCAGAACTGCCCGATGAGAAGATCAGGCCGCTGATTCGCGCGATGCAACCCTATCCGGTGATATTGCCGGAGTTGATCGAACTGGCGGACTGGATGCACGGACGCTATCTGTGCAACCTGGTGGATGCGCTGCGGCTGATGATTCCGTCGGAGCTGCGCAACGGTCGCGTACACGAACTCAAGCGCCGCTATGCGCGCCTGACGCTTTCAGACGCGCAAGCGGAGGCGTACATTCGCGCGCATGCCCGCGCGAAGCGGCAAATCGAGGTGCTGCGCGCCCTACAATCTGGCAGCGAAACGCCTGCCGCGCAACTTGATGCGGCAGCGCTGCGCGCGCTTGTTCGAAACGGCGCGGTGGAAATTGTGGAAACAGACATTCGGCGCACGCCGTCGGCGCTTCGCGGTGAGGCCGGGCATGGCGATTTCGAGCTGATGCCAGGCCAGCAGCGCGCCGCTCAGGCCGTGATCGACGCGATGGACGCGGGCGGTGGGCGCTTCCTGCTCAGCGGCGTTACCGGCAGCGGCAAGACTGAGGTTTACATTCACATTATTCGCCACGCGCTCGCTGCCGGGCGCGGCGCGATCGTGCTGGTGCCGGAAATCGCGCTCACGCCGCAGATGGCGGCATGGTTCCGCGAGCGTTTCGGCGATACCGCTGCGGTGCTGCATTCCGGGCTATCGGCGGGTGAAAAATTCGACGAATGGCGGCGTATCCGCTTCGGCGAGGCCCGCGTGGTGGTGGGTGCGCGCAGCGCGATATTTGCACCGATGGAGCATATCGGCGCAATCATTGTGGATGAAGAGCACGAGAGTGCCTACCAGTCCGAAAGCAGACCGCGCTACGATGCGCGCGAGGTGGCCTGGAAGCGCGCGGAGATGAATCGCGCCGCATTGGTGCTGGGCAGCGCCACGCCGTCGGTGGCCAGCTTCATGCGCACCGCGCCGGGCGTGCGCGCTGAAAACCGGTTGGAGCTGCTGGAGCTGCGCACGCGCGTGAAGAATCGGCCAATGCCCGATGTGGAATTGGTGGACATGCGCGGCGAATTCGAGCGCGGCAACCATTCCATTTTTTCCGCGCGATTGGTGGAAGCCACGCGCGCCTGCCTGGCAGCGGGCGATCAGGCGATGCTGTTCATCAACCGGCGCGGCTATTCAAGCTTTGTTTCCTGCCGCAAGTGCGGTTATGTGGTCAAGTGTCCGCAGTGCGACGTATCAATGACCTACCATCAGCCGGAAAACCTGCTGAAGTGCCACTACTGCGGTTACACGATGCCCCCGCCAAAGGTTTGCCCGAACTGTGGCAGCAGCTACATCAAGTATTTCGGCGCGGGCACGCAGAAGGTGGCGGAGGAGGCGCGGCAGCGCTTTCCAGATGCGCGCATACTGCGCATGGATATGGACACCACTCGGGGCAAGGACGCGCATGAAAAGATATTCCGCAAATTCGCTTCGGGCGAAGCCAATTTGCTGATCGGCACGCAGATGATCGCCAAGGGATTGGATTTTCCGAACGTTACGCTGGTGGGCGTGATCGCCGCGGATATGACGCTGAACCTGCCCGATTACCGCAGTACCGAGCGTACCTTTCAGCTGCTGACGCAGATGGCGGGCCGTGCGGGCCGTGCGGATAAGCCTGGCACAGTGATTGTGCAGACCTACGATCCCGAGCACTACGGCGTGAAGTTGGCCGCGGCGCAGGATTTTCGCGCGTTTTATCAGCGCGAGAGCGCCTATCGCCGCAGCGCGCTCTATCCGCCGTTTACGCAGATTGCGCGACTGGTGTATTCCGGCAAGGATCAGGCGGCGGTGCGCGCCGCGGCCGAGGCTGACGAGACGCGCATGAGCACCTGGATCGACAGCGCAGGCATGCGCGCCGAGCTGGTGCAGCTGCGCGCCGTGGAGGCGCCGATTGGATTGCTGCGCGGCGAATATCGCTGGCAGCTGTTTATGAAGCTTTATTTCAAAGGCGATATGGACGCCGCCTGTCGCGAGCTGCAGGCCCTGGCGGATGCCGCACCGGAGGGCGTGCGTGCAGAGCTGGAAATCAATCCGGTTAACTTGTACTGACATTAACCGCAAAAGAGGAGGTTTTGAATACAATGGCAATTCGCAAAATTGTGAAGCTTGGCGAGGACGATGTCTTGAGAAAGCATGCCCGCAAGGTGGATAAATTCGATAAGCGCCTGGCAACGCTGTTGGACGACATGGCCGATACGCTCTACGAGGCGGACGGCGCGGGCTTGGCCGCACCGCAGGTGGGCATCCTCAAGCGCGTCGTGGTGATCGACGTGGGCGAGGGCCTGATCGAGTTGATCAATCCTGAAATTCTCTCCAGCGAAGGCGAACAGATGTGCATTGAGGGCTGTCTCTCCGTGCCCGGTCGCCGCGGCAGGGTGCTGCGCCCCGAAAAGGTGCGGGTGCATGCGCAGGATCGCAAGGGTAAGCACATCGAATTAGAGGGCGAAGGCTTTCTGGCCAACGCCATCTGCCACGAGCTGGATCATCTGGACGGCGTGCTCTATGTGGACAAGATGATCGAGGACGTGACCGACAAATATCAAAGCGAAGAGGATGAGGCATAATGCGCATCGTATTTATGGGCACGCCGGAATTTGCCGTACCGTCCCTGCGCGCGCTGGCCGAAGCCGGGCATGAAATTGTGGGCGTGATCACCCAGCCAGACCGTCCTGCCGGGCGCGGCCATAAGCTGACCGCCTGCCCCGTGAAGCTGCTGGCGCAGTCGCTCGGGCTGGAGGTATACCAGTTTGAACGCCTGCGCCAGCCCGAGGGCGTGGCCTGTCTGAAGGCGCTCGCGCCGGAAATTGTGGTTACGGCAGCGTTCGGGCAGATTCTGACGCAGGAACTGCTGGATATTCCGCGCTACGGCACGATCAACGTACACGCCTCGCTGCTGCCGGCGCACCGCGGTTCCGCTCCGATTAACTGGTGCATCCTGATGGGCGATAAGACGGCGGGTGTGACCACAATGCTGACCGACGCGGGGTTGGATACCGGCGATATGCTGCTGAAAGCTGAAACTAAAATCGGCGAAATGGAAACGGCAGGCGAGCTTACACAGCGGCTCTCTGAAATGGGTGCGGCGCTGCTGATTAAAACGCTTGAGCAGTATCCCTTCGGTGATCTGAAGCCCGAAGCGCAGGATGGAAACCGGGCCAGCTACGAGCCGATGCTCAGCCGCGAAGCGGCAAAGATCGACTGGACGATGCCGGCCGTGGAAATTGCGCGGCGGGTGCGCGCGTTCAATCCCTGGCCCTGCGCCTGGACGGAGGGTCCCGGCGGACGGATGAAGCTGTATCTGGCGCGTGCCGTGGCGGCCGAGGGCGAAGCACCTTGCGGCAGCGTTGCCGTGGCTGACCCGAAGCGCGGGCTCATGATTGCCTGCGGCGAAGGTTGGCTCGAAGTGCTTGAAATGCAGGCACCTGGGGCGAAGAAAATGAACGCCCGTGATTATCTGCGCGGCAGGGGCATTGCGCCCGGCACGCAATTCGAATAAACAAAAATACCATTTCAGAAAGGCGCATGCCGCATGGATCAGAAGCAGAATACCCCCCGCAGGCCGGGAAAACCGGCGGATTTCGGCAACGGAAATAAGGATCATCGCGCGCCGCGTGCAGATCGCGGCAGTTTTCGCCGCGATAAAGATAATCGCCACGGCATGGACAGTCGCCGCAGCGCAGGCAATCGCCGCGGTGCGAATGAGCGTCGCAGCATGGACAATCGTCGCCCGCAGGGACCGTCCGCGCGCGATGTGGCGCTGCTTGCCTTTCGCGATGTGGCGCGCAGCGGCGCGTATGCCGCGCAGGCGCTGGATCGCAGGCTGCGCGACGCACAGCTCTCGGATGCGGACCGTCGCCTGGCGGCCAGCCTGTTCTATTTCACCGTTGAAAACTGGCTGCGCATCGAAGGGCTGATTCTGGAGCGGGTGAAATCGCGCCCTGAGCCGGAAATCATGGAAATTATGGATGTAGCCGCGGCACAGCTGCTGTTTATGGACAGGGTTCCGGATCACGCAGCCGTGGATGAGGCTGTGAAACAGGCGCGCAGGGCGGGGCACGAGAGCATGACTGCGCTGGTGAACGGCGTGCTGCGCAATTTGATCCGCGCGCGCGACGCGGGCGAGATTCAGCCGCCCGAGGGCGACGCGGTGCAGCGCATTTCCTGGCAGTATTCGCTGCGGCCAGAGCTGGCGCAGGCGCTGATCGAGGCCTACGGCGCGGCGACCGCCGAAGCGATTGCAGCATGGCGGCCCGACCACGCGAGCGAGAGCATACGTCCGAATCGCATGAAATTCAGCGATGCCGAATTTGAGGCGTGGCTCGATGCGCAGAATTTGAAGTGGACGCGCGGCGTCGTGCCGGGCGCGTATCGCGTGGCGGACGCGAGCAGGTTGGCTGCGCATGAAGGCTATCGCAAGGGCCTGTTTTCCATTCAGGGTGAAAGCTCGATGCTGGCGGCGTTGGCCGTATCGCCTCGCCCCGGCATGCAGGTATTGGACGCGTGTGCGGCGCCGGGGGGTAAGAGCTGCCTGATGGCCGAAATGATGCGCGGTGCTGGGCGCGTGTTCGCCTGGGATTTGCACGAGCATCGCGTAGAACTGATTCGCGCGGCAGCGCGGCGGCTGGAACTGGATAACATTCGCCCGCAAGTGCGCGACGCATCGAAGCGCAGCGATGCGCTGGAAGGCACGCTGGATGCTGTGCTGGTGGATGCGCCGTGCTCGGGCGTGGGCGTGATGGGTGACAAGCCGGATATCAAGTATCGCTTCCGCATGGAGGACGCGCGGGCGCTGGAAAAGGTGCAGACTGACATATTGGATGCCTGTGCCCGGCTGGTGCGCGTGGGCGGACTGCTGGTGTATTCCACCTGTACGATTTTGCCGGGTGAAAATCGGGATCAGATCGCGGCGTTTCTTGAGCGCCATTCTGAATTTGAACCGGATAACGGCAAAGAATGGCTGCCGGAGACGCTGCGGGGCGCGTATCAGGGCGGCATGCTTCAGATTTTGCCCAGCCGCGACGGTTTGGATGGTTTCTTTATTGCAAGGCTTCGGCGAAAGGCGGACAGATAATGGCGGATAAAATCGAGCTTTTGAGCATGGATGGCCACGAGCTTATGGATCTTGTGACCGGCGAATTGGGCGAGAGCAAATTTCGTGCGGGTCAGATTCGCCAGTGGCTCAACCGCGGCGCAGATATTTCTGAAATGACGAACCTGTCCGCTGCGCTTCGAGAAAAGCTGAGCGGCATGGCAGTGGCCAATCCGGTGCGCATTCGCGAAAGCTTTGTTTCCAAGCTCGACGGCACAGAGAAATTTCTCTATCAGCTCGGTGACGGCAACCTGATTGAGGGCGTAATCATGCGCTACCACTATGGTGATACGCTGTGCGTGTCCACACAGGTGGGCTGCCGCATGGGCTGCGCTTTCTGCGCATCTACGCTGGAGGGCCGCGTGCGTAACCTGTCCGCCGGTGAAATCCTCGGGCAGGTGGTGGCGGTCAACCGCCATATTCGTGAAAAGGATTCCGAGCGGCGGGTACATAATATCGTGCTGATGGGCAGCGGCGAACCCTTTGATAACTATGACAATGTGGTCAAATTCCTGCGGCTGGTAAACAGCGATGAAGGGCTGAATATCTCTATTCGCAACATCTCGCTTTCTACCTGCGGACTGGTGCAGCAGATGAATCGCTTTGCAAACGAGGGTTTGCCGGTCACGTTGTCGCTGTCGTTGCACGCGCCCAACGATGAAATCCGGCGCAAAATCATGCCGGTGGCCGCCGCGCATACCTACGAGAGCGTGATCGCAGCCTGCAGAAATTACAGTGAAAAGACCGGGCGGCGCGTGGTGTTTGAATACGCGCTGATTAAAAATGTGAACTGTGAACTGCGCCATGCGGAGGAACTGGCCCGGCGGTTGCGCGGTATGCGCTGCCATGTGAACCTGATTCCGCTCAACGATGTGCCCGAGCGCAACCTGATCGCGCCGTCAAAGCAGGAAGTCGCCGCATTTCTGAAGCGGCTGGAGCTGAAGAATATTTCGGCCACCGTTCGCCGTGAAATGGGGGCGGACATCGAGGGCGCTTGCGGTCAGCTGCGGCGCAGGTACTTGCAAAATCAACTCGAACAGAATTAATCCGGAATGCAAAAGATGCACCCGAAAAAAGGAGGAACCGCCATGCGCGCCTATGGACTTAGCGATATCGGCAAGCTGCGCCCGATCAACGAGGATTCGTTCTACCTGCCGCGCGAGGATGAGCGCTTTTGCGCCGTGGCCGACGGCATGGGCGGACACAACGCGGGCGAGGTGGCCAGCGCTATGGCCATCGACGTGTTTTCCGAAGAACTGCGCGCCTGCGACAAGCTGGGCAGCAGCGCATTGCACAGGGCGGTGGAGCGTGCAAACAGCGCGGTATTTGAAAAGTCGCGCAGCTTAGAAAAGTACAGCGGCATGGGTACCACCTTCACGGGACTGGCGCTGTCCGAACGCGGGGTACACATCGCCCACGTGGGCGACAGCCGCGCCTATCTGATTCGCGGCGGCAACATTATGCGCCTCACCATGGATCATACGCTGGTGGAGGAAATGGTACTCAAGGGGTTGATTACCCCACGTGAAGCCCGGCATCATCCCAAGCGCAACTATATCACGCGCGCGCTGGGCACCGCGGCCGAGCTCGAACCGGATATGATTCAGATTCGTCTGCAGCGGGGCGACGTATTCTTCCTGTGTACGGACGGCTTGTCCAACCATGTGGAGGATTACGATATACTTGAAGTTACGCTGTGCGCCGCGCCGTGGCAGGATAAGCTCAAGGCGCTGGTGGATGCGGCACTGGATGCGGGCGGGCAGGACAACATCACAGCCATGTATGCGCTCTTTGAGGAGGAGTTTCAATGATCGGCAGGCTCATTTCGGGCCGGTACCGCGTTGAAGCGAAGGTCGGTATGGGCGGCATGGCCGTGGTTTACCGCGCCCTGGATCAGCAGGAAAACAGGATCGTCGCCATCAAGGTGCTCCGGCCGGAGTTCCAGGGCGACGAGGAATTCGTGCGCCGCTTCAGTCGCGAGGCCGAAGCCGCGGCGAAGGTTTTCCATGAGAACATTGTGAACCTTCTGGATGTGGGCATCGACGGCGACATGCGCTATATCGTGATGGAATACGTGGATGGCCGCACGCTGAAGGAAATGATACGCGACGAGGGAAAAATTCATCCGGACGTCGCCATACGGATGACCATTCGCATTCTTGCCGCCGTGGACCACGCGCATCGCAACGGCATTGTACACCGCGACATCAAGCCCCAGAAT
>CAKUDW010000044.1 GCA_934645275.1 uncultured Clostridia bacterium | reverse complement strand
TCGGTTACGCTATTTATTCAGAACATTTCTTCAGCCCGCGGCTATGTGGCGCTGGCGGCGAATAACTTGTGTCAGGGGCATCCGCTGGGCGCGTTGCTTTCGAGCGCGCTGTTTGGATTCACGACAGCGCTGTCGTATGTGCTGCAAAACACGGCGGCCCGGCAACAGCTGCTGAACTGTATTCCATATCTGGCTACGATTGTGGCGATGGCCGTATACAATGCTGTCGCGCGGCGAAAGAGTCGTACGCTGAAATAGAAAATGTACCGCTAAATCGCAGGCCCCGGCAAATGCATGGAGAATTTGCCGGGGCCTGCGCGTGGCTGCTGCCGCCAGAGCTCGAAATGGCGGCGGGGTAAAGCAAGGCGGCGTTCCTCTGTGGAATTCGTCGCCCGGGCAATCGCTTTGCAGTTCGCCAATTCGAAGGGCTGCGCCGGATTCGTATCCGGTGCAGCCCTTCATGTCGCTATAATACTTATGCGCTTTTGGTTTATTTCTGGAAATAGGCGATGGTGCCGTCTGCTTGCGTCCAGGACATGGTTCCGTCGTCGTGCAGCTGGAAGGCCATTTCGCTGGCGCCGTCCGCAGAAGTGATGGTGAGCGTGCCGTCGGCAAAGAGACCGTCGCTCTCGACATGCGCGGTCGTCCCCGCGTAGGTCTGATCGATGGTGGCAAAGCCGTTGGCGATGGTGATAACGAGCTCAAGACCCGCATCCGAAGCGCTGATCTGCAGGCCCGCGCTTTCAATCAGCGTAAGCGTCCATTCGCCGTCGAAGTCCTCAAGCGCGGGGTCAGCGACCACTTCGCCGGGCACAAAGGTGTCGAGCACGGGCTTTTCGCGAACAAACGTCATGCCCATGCCTTCGTCCTCAGCCATCAGAACGCCGTCGACCAGCGTGAACTCCTGAACCGTGCCTTCTGCATCGGTCATCAGATACGAACCGGTGCTGTTGGTTTCCCAGGTGCCCGTCGTGGATTCTTCGCCAAAAACCATTTCACAACTGCCATCTTCGCCGATGGTGAGCGTAGCTTCCATGTTGATCATGGCGGCGCTCAGTTCCATATCTTCCATGGAAACACTGTTCAGATACCACGTGCCGGTTACATCGGCCGCTTCGGCCAGCGCGCCGAAGCACATCGCCAACGTAAGCGCCAGCGCAAGGATTGCACACATCAGTTTTTTCATGGTTGAAACCCTCCGTTTATTTAGTTATTTACCCGAATCATTATACCTGATGACAGATATTTTTGTCAAGATAAGGCGGCGCTTCGAACCTAATTGCTGGATTCTTCGAAAAGTTTATGATACAATTCAGATATTGTAATTTTTCAATGGAAAGGTACGAATGTGATGAAGTTTCTGCACACGTCAGATTTGCATCTGGGCAGGCAGCTGGGCGAAATCCCACTACTCGACGATCAGAAGATAATATTGAATCAGATCGTGCATATTGCGGCAAGCGAGCGCGTGGACGCACTGCTGATTGCAGGCGATGTGTACCAGAAGGCTTCGCCGCAGGCTGAAGCCATGGCTGCGTTCGATGATTTTGTCACGCGGCTGACTGCGTTGAGCGTGAAGCTGTTTATCATCAGCGGCAATCACGATTCCGCGCAGCGCATTTCCTATTTCTCGGCGCTGCTCAGGCGTGCGGGCGTACACATGTCCGAGGCGTTTGACGGCAGCCTGCAATGTGTGTCCATGCGCGATGAATACGGCGAAGTCAATGTATATCTGTTGCCCTTTATTCGACCGTCGTGGGTGCGACGCTTCTTTCCGGATGAAAAGCTGGCCAACTATCAGAATGCGGTGCAGGCCGTGCTGCGGCGTTCAGAGCTGGATTGCACAAAGCGCAATGTGTTGCTGTGTCACCAGTTCATTACCGGCGCGGAGCAGTCGGATTCCGAAGAAAAATCCGTGGGCGGGCTGGATAATATCGATGCGGCCGTGTTTGATGACTTTGATTACGTGGCGCTCGGGCATATTCACAAGCCACAGCGCGTGATGCGTGACAGCCTGCGATACGCGGGTTCGATTATGAAGTATTCATTTTCAGAAGTGAACCATCGAAAATCCGTGACCATTGTTGAAATGGGGGAGAAGGGAAAAATCGCGATACATGCCGTGCCGCTGCACGCGCCCCACGACGTGCGGAAAGTGGAAGGCATGTTCGACGAAGTGATGTGCATGGAACGTTCAGAAGACTACGTCTGGATAACGCTGCATGACGAGTTGCCGCCGGTGGATGCGCGGCGACGGCTTCTGACCGTGTTCCCAAATCAGATTAAGTATTCGATTGAGAATTCCAAAACGAAGGCGGATATCGACGTGCTTGCCCGGGAAGAAATGGAAAACAAGTCGACCGTCGAGCTGTTCAGCGATTTCTACAGTTTGCAGAATAATGACGTCGCGCCGGACGCGCGGCAGATTAAAATGCTGGAGAGAATCCTGAAGGAAATGGAGGAGGAAGCGAAATGAAGCCGCTTAAGCTGACGCTGTGTGCATTCGGCCCCTATGCAGGTAAGACGGAAATCGACTTTGAAAAGCTGGGCAGGAGCGGCATTTTTCTGATTACTGGCGACACTGGCGCGGGCAAGACGACGATCTTCGATGCGATTAGCTTCGCGCTCTATGGCGAAGCTGCCGGGGGCAGGGAACGCCGCACCTCCAAATCTTTTCGCTCCGACTACGCTTCGCCGCGCGAGGAGACCTATGTAGAATTTGAATTCGAGCACAGGCAGCGCGTCTATCGCGTGCGCCGGAATCCGGAATACATGCGCGCAAACAAGCGCGGCGAGGGCATGACTCCCAAAAAACACGAGGCTGAATTTACAGATTTGAGCAGCGGAGAAGTATGGTCGCGGCTGGATGAGGTGGCGGCCAGAGTGCAAGAAATCATCGGCCTGACGCGCGATCAGTTTGCGCAGACGGTGATGATTGCGCAGGGCGATTTTCTGAAAATCCTTACCGCATCCTCGGCGGATCGACGAATACTGTTTCAGAAGCTGTTCAATACCGCGCCCTATGCCGAGCTCCAGAAGCGCTTGAAGGAAAAGAACGATGCGGCTGCGGAGGAGCAGCGTGGACTGGAAAGAATCATTCTCAGTGCCGCAAGCAGAATCCGTCCAGAGGGTTATTTGGGCGACGAGCCATTTGAGCTGTATAAGACCGACGCCAAATATGCCGAACAACTGCTTGCCGCGCTCAAAAAATTGATCGCAGATGAACGCGCGCGCACCGGAGCGGTTCAGCTTCAACGGCAGGAGGCGGAGCGGGCGCTCGAAACTGCGACTGTCAAATTGGAGGATGCACGCCGCGTAAATAGAGAATTCGATTCATTGGAGAGCGTGAAGCGCGAATTTGAAAGAGTAGTCGCGAACGACGAGGATGTTCGGCGCGGCAGCGAAAGGCTGGCCGCCGCCCGCCGAGCGCAGCAGCTTATTCCGACAGAAGAAAAGCTCAAGCTTACCTGTGAGAATCTGGAGCGCGTGTGCACTGCGATTGAAGGGCTGCGTGCACAGGCCGACGAGCATCGGCGCAGGTTGCCCGAAGCACAGGCGGCGCTTGCCGGCGCAAGAGAAGCGCTGCCGGAGGCCGATGCATTGCGCGCGCGCGCACAGCGCTTGAAGGATTGTCTGAAACCACTCAATGAACGCACGGCGGCCGAGACGGAGAAATCGCGGCTGCGCGCGCAGGCGGAACGTGCGCTCAGAGAAAGCACGGCTGCGGATTTGTGCTATACCAGGGTGAAAGATGCCTACTATCGCAGTCAGTACGGCCTGTTGGCGTGCGAGTTGCGCGAGGGTCAGCCGTGCCCGGTGTGTGGTTCAGTGCAGCATCCGTCGCCCGCAGCGCTCAGCAGCGATGCGGCGACCCGGGAAGAAATGGAGGCCGCTGACGCGCAGCGGCAAGCAAAGCTCAGCGCGCTTCAGAATTGCAACACGCGCCTTGCAGGCGTTGAGTCCAGGCTGACTGCACTGCGGCAGCAGTTGGAGGCCGCGGGGGTCGCGCCAGACGCTGCGGTCGACGCAGTACGGCGCGATGCGGACGTGGCAGGCAGCCGTGCGGAGCAGTTGCGCAGGGCGGAGGAGACGGCGCGCGACGCGCTGCAGGCGCTTCAGCGTGCTGTGGACGGCGATGCGGCTCGGCTTGCCGAACTCACACAGCAGCAGGTGCAGCTTCAGCAGACGCGCGCGCAGTTGGAAGCTGAGCTGAACGCCCAGCTCAGCGCGCAGGGGTTCCGGGATCGTGTGGAATATCAGGCGGCCAGGTTGAAGGACGCAGAAATTGTCGCACTGGATCGGCGCGTTCGCGAACATGCCGAGCTCAAACGTTCACTTCAGGATCGCATTGCCGATATGCGTACCCGGGTTTCAGGGCGCGCTCGCGTGGATGTTTCGGCGCTGGAAGCGGGACGAGGCGAGCTGGAGACCCGGCGCGAAGCGTTGCGCACGGAAGAAACGCAATTGACCCGACTGTTGACTACGCACGAAGATGCAGAGCGCGAAATTGCCGCAGCCTATCGCTGCCAATGCGCAGGCAGGGACACGTGGGCTGCGTTGAACGACCTGTATAGAGCCGCCAGCGGCCAGCTTTCACAGAAGGTAAAGCTGAGCTTTGAAGCCTATGTGCAGCAGTACCACTTCAGACAGGTAGTAGCTGCGGCGAACCGGCGGCTTACGCTGCTCACAGATGGCATGTTTCTGCTGCGCCTGAAGGAGGAAGCGAAGAACATGCGCGGCCAGTCGGGATTGGATCTGGACGTGCTGGATCGCAGTACCGGTCAGTGGCGCGATGTGAGCACGTTGTCCGGCGGGGAATCGTTTATGGCTTCGCTTTCACTGGCGCTGGGCCTTTCGGATGTGGTACAGTCCGAAAGCGGGGGCGTGCGGTTGGATGCGATGTTCATTGACGAGGGCTTCGGTACGCTGGATGAAAACGCGCTGAAGAACGCGATGGATTTGCTGGCCAAGCTCGCGGATGGCCAGCGCTTGGTGGGCGTCATATCGCACATGCCCGAACTGCGCGACCGCATCGAACAGAAAATCGTGGTGCGCAAGCGCCCCGACGGTGCGCATATTGAAATTTGACGGCGAAGCGTTGTAATTTTCTTATTGACACATTGGGCAAAAGGGCGTATTATATAGCATATTAAAGGATTTGAGTGTCCTTCTGGTTTGAAAGCGACGAAGCGGAGAGGGGGAAAAGACGGTGCGCAGGATTGGTATGATGAATGAATGTTGTCGACAGATGATGAGTGCGCGTCGTCTGTCTGCTTTCCCATGTTTAATTTGAGACCGCAGTGGCGGTTTCATAAGTAAAATCGGCGGCGGGCTGCATGGCGGCTCGCCGCTGTTTTTGTATTATCTGTTTGGAAGGGGACTTAGGCTATGGACTGGTCGTTCATCGGCAAATATGCGCCCATGTATGCGCGTGCGGCGGGACTCACGTTGCGCATCGGCGGCATGGGCGTGGTGCTTTCGCTGTTGCTGGGCTTCGTCTGCTGTATGGTTCGATATTTCCGCCTGCCGCTGCTGCGGCAGATGGTGGGCGCCTACATTCAGTTGGCGCGCAATACGCCGCTGTTGGTGCAGTTGTTCTTCCTGTATTTCGGCCTGCCGAAAATCGGGGTAAAGATCAGCGCCGAGGCTTGCGCCGTCATCGGGCTCACGTTTCTGGGCGGTGCGTATATGGCCGAAGCGCTGCGCAGCGGGCTTGAGGCAGTGGATCGCTCGCAGGTGGAATCGGGCATGTGCATCGGTTTGACTGGCGCGCAGAGCATGCGCTATGTCGTACTGCCGCAGGCGTTGGCCACAGCGATTCCTGCCGTGGGCGCGAATGTGATTTTCCTGCTAAAGGAAACCAGTGTGTTCAGCGCCGTGGCATTGGCCGATTTGATGTACGTGGCGAAAGATTTGATTGGCATGTATTATAAGACAGACGAAGCGCTGTTGATGTTGGTTGCGGCCTACCTGGTGATTCTGCTGCCGCTTTCGCTGGTATTCTCGCTTGTTGAAAGGAGGATGCGCCATGCAGGGTTTGGAAATCAGCGTGTTGTTTAAGGGACGCAATCTGGCGCGATTGCTGGGCGGGCTCGGCGTTACGCTGAAGCTGTCGCTGCTGTCCATCGTGCTGTCCGTCGCGCTGGGGATGCTGCTCGGCGCGGTGATGACGTTGAAAAATCCCATCACGCGCGCGCTGTGCCGCATGTGGCTGGAAACGATACGCATTGTGCCGCAGCTGGTACTGCTTTTTCTGGTGTACTTCGGGTTGGCAAAGGCGTTTGATATTCAGATTTCCGGCGAAGCGGCCGCGGTGATCGTGTTCACTTTCTGGGGCGCGGGGGAAATGGGGGATCTGGTGCGCGGTGCGCTCACGTCGATTCCACGGCATCAGTTCGACAGCGCGGCGGCCCTCGGACTGAAGAAGCGGCAAATTTATCGTTACGTGCTGATTCCGCAGACGCTGCGCCGGTTGATTCCGCAGTCTATCAACCTGGCCACGCGCATGATCAAAACCACTTCGCTGGTGATGCTCATAGGTGTGGTGGAGGTGCTGAAAGTAGGACAGCAGATCATTGAAGCCGCGCGTTACGACGCGCCGCAGGCAGCCATATGGATATATGGCGTGGTTTTCTTTCTGTATTTTATCGTGTGCTGGCCGATATCAGTGCTGGCTGGCAGGCTGGAAAAGCGTTGGGCATGAGGGAGGCGCAACATGAGCAATTCCGTACTTGAGGTTCGACATCTTCGGAAACAGTTCGATCAGACGGCTGTGCTGAAGGATGTATCCTTCAGCGTCGGCAGGGGCGAGGTGGTGGTCATCGTCGGCCCGTCAGGCTGCGGCAAGTCTACGTTGCTGCGCTGTGTGAACGGCTTGGAACAAGTTGACGGCGGAGAAATTCTCTTAAATGGGCGGCCAATTCAGGATCAGAAGAAGAACATGCATTTGTTGCGCCAACAGATCGGCATGGTATTTCAGAGCTACGATTTGTTTCCGCACATGGATGTGATGGAAAACCTGCTGCTCGGCCCCACGAAGGCGCTGCACAAGTCGAGGGAACAGGTGCTTCCTGAGGCCGAAGCGCTGTTGTCGCGCGTCGGCCTGAAGGACAGACAGCATGCGTTGCCGCGACAACTTTCTGGCGGCCAAAAGCAGCGTGTGGCGCTGTTGCGCGCCATGCTGATGCATCCGGAGATACTGTTGCTGGATGAAATCACCGCGGCGCTCGACCCGGAAATGGTGCATGAAGTGCTGCGCGTGGTAATTGATCTGGCAGAATCGGGCATGACCATGGCCATCGTGACACATGAGATGCGCTTTGCCGAGGCTGTGGCCGATCGCGTGGTGTTTCTGGAAAGTGGACTTGTGGTTGAAACGGCCACGCCGGAAGTGTTTTTCCACCATCCGGAGACGGAGCGCGCGCGGGCATTTCTGAAAAGTTTTGATTACGATACAAAAAAACGTGAAAAAGGGCTTGACAAAGTCTGATTCAGGAAGTATAATCCACATAAATCCGATGGATAAAATAAGATTTAAAAGGAGGCGGACAAAATGCGCAATCGCATCAATCAGAGCAAGTGCATGTGTTGTTGTCGTTCCCGGCGTCCGTCTCGTTCGGGTCTGTTTGGCGCTGCTGTTTATTAGCATCTACGGCGCAATACTCAGATTTTGAAGATGGGATGGACAACCTGAGGTCCATTCCATTTTTTTGTTTTTGAGAGGAGGAAATGCCATGACGCGCAGAAAAAATCCCACGCGGGCGACGGATGCGTGTTGCATCGTCACGAAACAGATGGTCAATCCAAGCATAATAATTGATTCAGAAAGAAGGTTTCATCTATGAAGAAGCTTGTTAAATTGGTCGCGCTGGCGCTCATCGCCGCATTGCTCATCGTATCCACCGCATTTGCAGATTCCACAGCCCGAACGCTGGACGAGATCAGGCAGAGCGGCAAACTGACCGTCGGCGTGTTTTCTGATAAGAAGCCCTTTGGCTACGTGGATGAAAACGGCGATTATCAGGGCTACGACGTATACTTTGCCCGCCGTTTGGCGCAAAATCTGGGCGTGGAACTCGAGCTGGTATCGGTAGATGCGCCGAATCGCGTGGAATATTTGACTTCCGCCAAAGTGGATGTGATTCTGGCGAACTTCACTGTAACGCCGGAGCGTGCCGAGGTGGTTGATTTCGCACTGCCGTACATGAAGGTCGCGCTGGGCGTGGTCTCGCCCGAAAGTGCGCTGATTAGTGATGTGAGTCAGCTGGACGGTAAGACGCTGATTGTCAGCAAGGGTACCACTGCTGAAACCTATTTCATCGAAAACCATCCCGAAGTAACGCTCTTGAAATTCGACAGCTATACAGAGGCCTTTAATGCGCTGCTGGATGGCCGCGGCGATGCGCTTTCTACCGACAACACGGAAGTGCTGGCTTGGGCATTGGAGAATCCCGGTTTCACCGTGGGTATTGAATCGCTGGGCAGCCTCGATACCATCGCGCCCGCTGTGCAGAAGGGCAATCAGAGCGTGTTGGACTTCATCAATGATGAAATTAAGGCGCTGGCTGCCGAGAGTTTCTTCCACGCGGATTTCGACGCGACGCTCAAGGATGTTTACGGCGCGGCGGTTGACACGGACAATCTGGTGGTTGAGGGCGGCGTTGTAGAAAGCGCAGCATAATTCCGAAGTGCATTCCAAAGAATTGTCGGCGTATTCCGTTTGAATTCGCCGAATGCGCAAAACTCCGGTATAGCAGTCGCCGCACTGCCGCATCCGGCAGCAGCGACTAGCCCGTGCGCAGTGAAGCTGCCAGCACGGCGCTCTGCGCCGGTTTCGGCGCGGTTTTGTTCATTCTTGTCCTTTAATGAAAGCAACCGTCCGGCGACGTACCGGACGGTTGCTCTCCGTGCAGAATGTTTAGAATTCAGCAATTAGTGGGTAAATCTCCAGGATTGTCCGGCTGCTTTGGCCCACGATCCAGCAAATCCTGAAGCGTGATGCCGGCAAGATAGTCATGAATCACGCGATCGAGGCCTTCCCACACGGGAAGCGTCATGCAAAAACTGTGGCGCGGACAATCGTTGGGGGAGAGATCCAGACAGGATACCGAGTGCATCGGTCCTTCAGTGACGCGCAAAATCTCATACAGATTGTGTGTGTCTGGACGGCCGCTCAGCTTGTAGCCGCCCGACTGCCCGCGTACGGCTGTGAGTATGCCGGATTGCGCCAGTTGCGCGGCAATCTGCTCCAGGTACTTTTTGGAAATCTGCTGCCGGGCGGCGATGTCCTTCAACGGCACCGGATTTTCGCGCTGGTTCAGCGCGATGTCGAGCAGCATGCGTACCGCATAGCGGCCCTTGGTGGATATTTTCAAGGCGCTTGCGCCTCCCTTCTTTACGGTACCTATTGTACGTCAAATTCATGTGAAAAGCAAGGGTGCAAAAGCTTTATTCACATACTCTCCATTGACATTGTGGGAAAAACGGCGCTATGATAGTCGTGGCCCGGCACAGGCCGTTGCCATATACCCATATGGCATTATGAGTATTATAATAAGAAAGAAATATCTGAGATCGGAGGCGCATTGCCATGAATCAGGGCGCATTTCGCCGGGCATTCAGGGAATCCATACCCATATTGTGCAGCTACATTTTTGTTGGGATTGCTTATGGCATCACGATGAATGAAAGTGGTTATCCGTGGTACATTGCGCTGCTGGCAAGCGCAACCATTTATTCGGGTGCATATGAATTTGTGCTGGTCAGTTTTCTGGCGGGGAATGCGTCGCTGGTGACGATTGCACTCACGGCGCTGCTGATGAACAGTCGCCAGCTGTTTTACGGGTTGAGCTTTGTGAACGATTTCCGGCAGATGGGCCATCGGGCGCCCTATATGATTTGCAGCATGACGGATGAGACCTACGCCGTAAATTGCAGCCTGTCCGCGGAAATGCCGCAGCGGCAGGAGATTATGTTTCATGTGGCGGTGCTGAGCTATATTTACTGGTTAGCAGGTACGGTGGCAGGCGCGCTGATCGGACAAATTTTGCCGTGGAACATGGAAGGTATTGATTTTTGCATGACAGCGCTGTTCGTGATCATCCTGATTGGCCAACTGGAACAAAGCCGTAATCCAAAACCTGCGCTAATCGGCGGTGGGCTGGCCGTGGTTTGCAGGCTGATCTTTGGTGAACGCGGCTTTATGCTGCCCGCGCTGCTGCTGGCCAGCGGCGTACTCTACTGTATGGGTACGAAGGGAGGGGTGCGCGATGAGCAATGAACGCGCGGCCTGGGTTATTTTGATTGCGGCGGTCATTACGTTGCTGCTGCGCGCGTGCCCGTTTATCATTTTCGGCAAGAACCGGCAGCTTCCTGTCCGGTTGGTTCGACTGGGACGGCTGTTGCCCTCGGCGATCATGGCTGTGTTGGTGGTTTACTGCCTGAAGGATGCAGGTTCCGATTGGGCGGGCGTCGGGCTGCCAAAGCTGCTGGGCGTGGTGGTCACGGCGCTGTGCTACAAGCTCAGCCACCGCACGCTGCCGAGCATCTGCGCGGGTACCGCGAGCTATATGCTGTTAATTCGCCTGCTCTGATTGTGGGCTGGCATTGTACCAGTAAACTGAAATATCGATTAATAAAACGCTGAACGCCCATGCTGTGAAACCACAGCATGGGCGTTCTCTTAAAACTGCTTAGATGATCTCGACAAATACCGGCTTGGGACTCTTCGCGGAAGCCGCCTTCACGACGGTACGAATGGCCTTGGCAATGCGGCCCTGCTTGCCAATCACCTTACCCATATCTTCCGGATCCACGCGCAACTCGATCACGATGTTATCCTCGTTTTCGACCTCGCGCACATCCACGGCTTCGGGCTTGTCCACGAGCGAAGCGGCGATATACTTTACCAGTTCAAGCATGGCTTACAGAACTCCGCCCTTCTTGAGCAGACCGCGCACGGTGTCGGTGGGCTGAGCGCCGCAGCCCAGCCAGTACTTGGCGCGCTCGGCGTCGATCTTCAGATCAAC
>CAKUDW010000043.1 GCA_934645275.1 uncultured Clostridia bacterium | reverse complement strand
CTTCGGCCCCGCCTTGAGCACCATGCGCCCGCCGCATACGGGGCATTTCTCCTTTACCGGCCGCTCCCAAGATACAAAATCACAGTCCGGGTAGTGCTCGCAGCCGTAGAATTTGCGGCCCTTGCGGCTAATGCGTTCCAACAGTTCGCCGCCGCACTTGGGGCAGGGCACGCCGATGTTTTTCGGCAACGCCATCGTGAAGCGGCATTCGGGGAAGTTCGGACAGGCCAGAAAACGCCCGAAGCGGCTCATCTTATAGACCATCATCGCGCCGCATTTTTCGCAGGGCACATCCGAAACCTGATCCTCAATGGCAACCTTTTCGATATTGCGGTCAGCCTCTTCCAGTGTTTTTTCAAATGGACCGTAAAAATCGGAGATAATCTTGTGCCATTCGGCGTGGCCGGCTTCCACCTCGTCCAATTCGGATTCCATGCCCGCAGTGAAAGCGATATCTACGATTTCCGGAAAGTTTTTACACATCATTTCGTTCACGATCTTACCGAGTTCCGTGGGAATCAGGCGCTTATTTTCACGCGCGACGTAACCACGGGTGATGATCGTGGAAATGGTGGGGGCGTAGGTTGAAGGACGGCCGATACCTTTTTCTTCCAGTGCGCGCACCAAACTGGCCTCCGTGTAGCGCGGCGGCGGCTGGGTGAAGCGCTGGTCGGCATGAATCTCGCCCGCCTCGGCGTGCATGCCCTCCTCCAGGTCTGGCAGGCTGTTCACGCTCGACTCTTCGGCGCCGTCGTCCTGGCCTTCCTCGTACACGGCGGTGAAGCCCGCGAAGCGCAGCTTCTGGGCATTGAAATGGAAGCGCACGCCGGTATCTGCGTCGATATCCACGGAGAGCGTATCGTATACCGCAGGCGTCATTTGGCTGGACACAAAGCGCTCGTAAATCAGCTTGTAGAGTTTGAACTGGTCGCGTGAAAGCGAGGCCTTGATCTTTTCAGGCCTGCGGGCGATGTCGGTGGGGCGGATGGCTTCGTGCGCGTCCTGTGCGGAGGAACGCGTCTTATATACGTTGGGTTTTTCAGGCAGATATTCCGGCGCATAACTTTCCAGAATCAACGCGCGCACGCTTTCCAACGCCTCGTCCGCAATGCGCGTGGAGTCGGTTCGGATATAGGTCACAAGACCCTGCGAACCTTCGCCCTCAATCTCGACGCCCTCATAGAGCTGCTGGGCAATCTGCATGGTTTTCTGGGTGGTAAAGCCCAGCTTGCGCGAGGCCTCCTGCTGAAGATTGGATGTGGTGAACGGCGCGGCGGGATATTTGCGGCGTTCGCTCTTTTTAATGGCGACCACGCTGAATTGCGCGCCTGCGCACTTTTGCTCGACCGCATCGGCTTCCTCGCGGCTGTGCAGCTCGGCCTTGTCCTTGCCAAAACCGGTGAATTTAGCGTTCACGCGCGCCTTGCCGATTTTGAAATCAGCGCTCACGGTCCAGAACTCTTCCGGAATGAACACGTCGATTTCCTGCTCACGGTCGCAGATCATCTTCGTAGCGACGGACTGCACGCGGCCGGCGCTCAGCCCCTTCTTGATCTTGCGCCAGAGCAGCGGGCTGATTTTATAGCCGATCAGGCGATCCAGCACACGGCGCGCCTGCTGCGCGTTGACCAGATTCATGTTGATTTGCCGCGGATTTTTGACGGCCGCTTTTACGGCCTTGGAGGTGACCTCATGAAATTCGATGCGGCAGGGGGCATCCTCATCGATGCCAAGTACGTTTGCCAGATGCCAGGAAATGGCTTCGCCCTCGCGGTCCGGGTCTGTCGCGAGGTAAATCTTGCTGGCGCTGCGCGCTTCTTTGCGAATTCGGTTGAGAATATCGCCGCGGCCGCGAATGGTGATATATTTCGGCTCGAAGCCGTTTTCAATATCGACGCCAATCTGAGATTTGGGCATATCGCGAACGTGGCCCTGAGAGGCCTCCACCTTGTACCCGCGGCCCAGAAATTTGCCGATGGTTTTCGCTTTTGCAGGGGATTCTACGATTACGAGCTTGTTTGCCATGTGTTTCCTCCGTTGTGGTTTGCCGCATGCGCGGCCCGTGCCTGTGGACGCCTGTTTTTAGGGTATCACAAATACGCGCGGTACAGGCCGCCCGGCACTTTTACTATTATTCCCCGAAGTTCCAACATTGTCAAGTGGGAATTTAGTTTTGCAATGGGCAAATGGGTGATATTTACCAGTTCATCAAAGGATAATTCCTGTTCCAGAAGCGGCTGAACGATCATATCGTCGTCCTGCTCCAATACGATTTTAGGGCGCGGCGCGCTCTCGCGTGCGTCTGGGCGGCTGGCCCAGCGATAATGCTCCAGAATATCCCATCCCGAAAGCACGGGAATCGCGCCCTCCACAATCAGGCGGTTCGGCGCGGCGCTTAGCGGCGAATAGATGCTGCCTGGCACGGCAAACACGTCGCGATCGTGGTCGAGCGCGTCGTTTACTGTGATCATCGCGCCGGATTTTTCCGCGCCTTCTACGAGCAGCACGCCCTCACTCAGTCCGCTGATGATGCGGTTGCGGGGCGGAAAATTGCCGGGCGACGGGCGGGTGCCAGGCGTGTATTCTGAAATGACCGCGCCGCCGTTTTCCAGTATGCGCCGATACAGCGTCTCATTTTCCTGTGGATATATCACATCTGCGCCGCAGCCCAGTACGGCCACGGTTTTGCCCATGCCGATCAGCGCGCCTTCGTGGGCGGCGGTATCCACACCGTAAGCCATGCCGCTGACGACGACCGTGCCCTCGCGCGCGAGCGTTTCGGCGATTTCGCGCGCGGCCCGCTGACCGTCGCGGGTGCAGCGGCGCGAACCGACGATGGCGAAGCTCCGCTCGCTGTCCAGCGGACAGTCGCCCAGCGTGTATAACGTAGGCGGGGGATCAAATATTGCGGACAGCCGTGGCGGATAAGCGTCGTTTAGACGCGTCAGCACATGCATGCCGCCCTTTTCAATGCGGGCGAACAGATCATAAAAGTACTTTTCGCAGCGCGCAGCTTTCAGCGAGCGCAGCGCCGCGCTGCCCAGAAAACGCATTCCGTCATCACCCACGTTGTCCCATACGGCGCGGGCGTCCTCGTAGATGCTGATGAGCTGGTAGAAGCGCCGCGGGCCGATGCCGTCTACGCTCGAGAGCCATATCCAGTATTGTTCCATCGCGTCGTGATCCATGTTTACCCCCAGTATTTTCGATCCAGCGTGCGATATTGCACGGCCTCGGAGATGTGAGCCTCGCTGATGACGTTTGCGCCTTCAAGGTCGGCAATGGTGCGGGCTACCTTTAAAATGCGCGTGTAGGCGCGGTTGGAGAGCCGAAGCTGTTCGCAGGCAAGCAGCAGCATGCTTCGTGCCTGCGCTGTCATTGGGCAGAAGACATTCAGGTTGCGCGCGCTCAGTTGGGCGTTTTCGTGGATGTGCGCCGGGTCCTGCGCATAGCGGTCGCGCTGTATTTCGCGCGCCTGTTGTACGCGGCGTCGGATATCTGCGGAGGCCTCCTCTTCGGCCATGTCGCCGAGGCGTTCTGCAGGAATGGATTCAACTTCGATGTGCATGTCGATGCGGTCCAGCAACGGCCCGGAAATGCGGCTCAGATAACGCCGAATCTCGTTGGGCGAACAGCGGCAGGGTCGAACGCGGCTGCCCAGGTTGCCGCAGGGGCAGGGGTTCATCGAACATACCAGCACGAAGCGGGAAGGATAGGTGGCCTGCGCGTTCACGCGCGCAATACTTACGAAGCCATCTTCCAGCGGCTGACGCAACGCTTCCAGTACGTCGCGGCGGTATTCGGGCAGCTCGTCCAGAAACAGCACGCCGTTATGCGCCTTGGAAATTTCGCCAGGCAGCGCGTTCGCGCCGCCGCCCACCAGAGAGGCGTGAGAGGCCGTGTGATGGGGCGAACGGAAAGGACGTTCGGTTAGCAGCCCACTGGGCGGCACGGAACCGGCTACGGAATGAATGCGCGTGCTTTCGAGCGCTTCCTCAAAGGTCATATCCGGCAAAATGGTGGGAATGCAGCGCGCCATCAGCGTCTTGCCCGAGCCCGGAGGACCGATCAACAGAACATTGTGTCCGCCTGCAGCGGCAATTTCCAACGCGCGCTTGGCGCTCTTCTGGCCCTTGACATGGGCGAAATCCACGCTGCTCTCGCGCGTAGATAGCAGGTCGCGATAGGCGACGGTTTTGGCCGGAGCGATTACATCCGCGCCGGAAAAGTGCCGCTCAGCCTGTGCGAGGCTTTCCACGGGCAGCAGCTCGATGCCTTCAATACAGCGCACTTCAGGCAGGTTTGCCGCGGGCAGCATCACCCGCCGCATCCCCTGCGTGCGGGCATGAATGACCATTGGCAGAGCGCCGCGCACGCTGCCGTCCAGCGAAAGCTCGCCGATGGCGCCGGTACCGGAAAGCTGTTCCGGTGCAAGCACGCCCGCGCAGGCCAACAGGCCAAGCGCGATGGGAAGGTCATAAGCAGGGCCCTCCTTTTTGAGATCTGCCGGAGCAAGATTCACGGTGATGCGGCCGTTCGGAAAGGCAAAGCCGCTGTTTTTCAGTGCGGCGCGCACGCGTTCGCGGGATTCTTTTACCGAAGCGTCCGGCAGGCCCACAATTTCAAACATGGGCATGCCGTTCGCCAGATTTATTTCCGCGGTCACGGTGAAGCCGTCGATGCCAATCAGGCCAAAGCTCGGTATGCTTGCCAGCATGGGCCGCCCTCCTTTTGTTCTTCAGCGTTTCAGGGTGCGTCAGTAATTATACCATTTGAACCATCGCAGATATTTCACGTAGCTTTCTGGCGCAGGCATGCCCGATTCCAGAGGATAGAACGCGACAAACAGCACCAATGCCAGCGTCAGCAGCACGCACGCAACGATCTTGAACGCCGTGCGATCGCGCTTGCGAATTTCATCCAGCGCCAGCACCGTACAGATAATGATGAAGGGTACGCTGGCAAAGTAGTGATAGATGAAGGTGGAGCGCGGTACCAGCACCCAGGGCAGGAACTGCGCGGCGAAGCCAATCAGCGTAATCAGCCACGCGCGCGGCGCTTTGCGCCGCCATGCGGACGCAATCAGAATATAGATCAGCGCCGCAAGGCCCGTCCACCACACGGCGGGATTGCCCATGCAGGAAATTGAGGAAATCATGCCATCGGGCAGGTAGGCCGAACCGGAGAAATACCACATGGGCCACCAGATTACCGGCCACTGGTACCAGGGCGAACGGAAATAGTGCGTATCGCCGCCGAGCCCTGCATGGTAATCGAACATGCTTTTTTGCAGCTGCACAACGCGCTGGATACGTTCGCGCTTGAACATATCGAATATTGAAGTTACGCCTTCACAGCGCAGCTGTCGGAAGTAGCTGAGCAGGTAGATCAGCAGCGGCACGGCAATGAAGAAGATCACGCAGAAGCCAACCGTGAACCAGAAGCGCCTGGCAAAGTTTGCGCCGCTGCGCCTGGCGGAAGTGAATTCAGAAATCACTTTCCATGCGAACAGCGCGGCCAAACCGACCGCTGCGTAGCAGCAAATCCACTTCGTGGCGCAAGCCACGCCCATCGTAATGCCGCATAGCCCCAGCGGGATCAGCGTTTTCCAGAGCGGTACGCGCTGCCAGTCCATTTGCAGGTAACGAATCATAAACAGATACATCAGCATGATCCAGAACACGGCATAGGAATCGATGGTGGCAATGCGCGTCTGCGTAAAATGCATGCTGTCCAGCGATAGCAGCAGCATGGCGATCAGCGAGAGCCTGCTGGACTTGGTGAGCTGCTTCACCAGCAGATACATCAGCGGCAACATCAGAACGCCCATCAACGCGCCCATGAAGCGCCAGCCGAACGGCGTCATCTTGAAGAGGCGTATGCCCTCCATCATCAGCACCTTGCCCAGCGGCGGATGCGTCCATTCGTAAATGGACATGCCGCGCAGCAGCTCGTAGGCGGTGCGGGCGTGGTATATCTCGTCGAAATAGGTGCCGTTGTAGTAGCTGGGAATTTCCGGCACAGTATCCTGCTCGTCGACCAGTGCCGCCGCGTCGGTCATCGCGTCGGCAAGCACGTTTTCCTGCACGACGTCCTGAACCTCGATCAGGCTGCCGTCCTCGCCGCGGAAGGCGATTTCATACAGATTCAGCCCAGCCTTTTCCGCCGTGATGCGCACATAGCGCGCCGTCTGCATGGGGTAGGGATTTTCTGAATCGGCAAAACACACATAGGCGCTGCCGTCATCGGGAACGACGGTCTGTCCCATCGCGTTTTGTCCGCTTTCGTTCTGAGGCACATACCATAGCCAGCGGAAAATCTCGCCCTGGTCATACTTGGCGCGGTAGGGCTCCGTCCAGTTTTCACCGTCGTTGGATAGCTCTACGGTGAAGGTGGAATTGCAGATGCCACCGTAGTAGCTCATGCGAAAGGTGTGCGTTTCGCCCAGGTCAAAGGTCACGCATTCGCCGCCGTGGCTGGAGGTCCAGCCGTTCTGCGGCGCGCTGGTCGCGCCAAGGTTTGTAAATGCTACCACCGCGTACAGGGCCGTTACGGCGAGCATCAGGATATAATCGCGCTTTTTCAGGCGCAACCGGTAATCCGAAATGCTTTCTACCGCATTCTCATGTTTCGGCATCGCGCCTTTCAGACAGCATGAGTGGCTGCGCACGCAGATATCGAAGGCAACCCAGGCCAGATACAGCGCGTTTATGACGTTTGTCAGCGAAACTAGGCTGTTGAGCCACTGCTCGGAGGAGTACAGATGGCCGTAGTTGCCCGAGCCCGTGCCGCCCTGAAGCACCAGAATTTCGTTCAGCGTCAGCGTGACGGTCAGCACTGTCAGCGACAGCAGCACGCGCCGGTCGCGGCCTATCGCGTAGGCCAGCGCCAGCAGCAGCAGCGCGGGGAACACGTAGCGCTCATGGATCATCGGGCCGAAGGTGAAAATCAGGCAGATCAGCAGACCGCCCAGCAGGGGGAGTTGTTGCCGATCTTTCGCGCGCAGGTACAGCCACATGCAGTACAAATAAGATGCTGCGAACATTGCCCACGCAAAGGTTGTCCAGAAGGGTTGACTTTCGGCCGAAGCCCAGTTCAGCCCGAAAATGTTGTACAGATTTAACGCGTTGACAGTGACATAGGCGTAGCTGTTCATCGTGTCGGAATAGAGCTTGATGATCCATTCGACCGGACGCAGGAGCGCGTCCAGAAGGTTTTGCGCACCGCCGACGGTGAACAGGAAAGCCATGGCATAGATTAGTCCCAGCGCGGCGAGTACGCCCGTCAGCGCCTGCGCCGTTTTGCGTGCGCTTTGCGCGCGGATCAGATTGATGACGATGGCAGCAAGCCCCAGCGGCGCGAACAGCATTGCCTGCGGCTTAATCAGCATTGCCGCGGCAAATGCAGGCAGCGACGCGATATATTTCTCATCCACCGCTTTGAGCGCACACAGCGCGATCAGCAGCGTGAACACGGAATCGATTTGTCCCCACGCGGCGCAGTCGATCAGCGCCGCCGGGTTGAATAGATAGAACACCGCCAGTGCGGCGGCAACCGTTTCGCCATGCCGCCGTTTGGCCGTGCCATACAGCAACCATGCGCCCAGTAAATCGCAGGCGATGGGCATGAACTTGATTAGAACGAGATGCAGTCCGCCCTGATAGGCGATGCCCAGCAGATTGCGCAGCGCCGCCGGCAACCACAGCAACAGCATGTATCCCGGCGGATAATCGCAGAAATAGTTGTCGGCGTAAAAATTCGACGGCCCGTTGGCAAACATTCGCTCCGACCAGGCGCTGAAGCAGTTGATGTCCGTGTTGTAGCCGCGCACGGTGCAAGCTACGACGATGCGCAACGCGAGCGCCGCGCCCATTGCCGCCATGAATATGGCTCTGCCGGAAACGGTGCTTCGACGCAGACGGTTCGAGCGGCGCGCCAACGCGAGGATCAGCACGGCATAGAGCAGCGTCAAGAGCAGGTAGGCCTCGGTGTTGCGCGCAGGTTCATCCTCAGATACAGCTGCGGCTGCCGCGCCGGAACTCCCCGAGGATTCCTGTGCGCTCAGTTCCAGCACGGGGAATCCATCCGGAACCTCGTCCACGCGCACGGCCACTACATCGTCAAACCAGGCGCGCCCGGTGTTGAGCATGCCGTAACCGCCCACGCGCAAAAAGAGCGTCAGTTCCGTCTGTTCTGCGCCGGTTTTGCCGTAGCATACGATTTCCTGCCAGTTGCCCTGCGTGTCGTACAGCGGCTCGGAATAGGAAAAGGTATCCTTGAAAGAGATGGTAGCGCCGTAGCCTTCGCTGCCGCAGCCTTCGGCCTTGGCCATACAGGAAAAGCGGTACAGCGTATTTGGTTCCACGGAAAGCGTTTGTTCAAAGCGCGCGTCGTTCGCGTCGGCGTTGAATACGGCGGCACAGCTGCCGTCAAGCCCCTCCGAATCCAGGTATAGGCGGCTCACGCCTGCATCGGTGTACCACATACCTTGCTGCCAGTCCTCGGCCATGCCGGCAGCGTTTATTTCAGAAAAATCGCCGTTGACGACCAGGTTGCCAGTTTCCTCGGCGGATGCCGGCAGGCACAGCGCAATCAACAGCGCGATCAGAATGCAGATTTGTCTCTTCATCGTCAGGTGCTCCTTGAAGCAAAAAACATTTAATCTTATCCTTTCCATGCACGGATATGAAATTCCTTCTATAATATGACCAGAAAAAAGAAAAAACAGGGAAATGACACACAAATCGTGTATCGCTTCCCTGATAATCGCTTTACAGTGCCTGCGTGAACGCCTTGATGCGGTCGATGGCGGTCAAGATGTTTTCGTTGGAGGAAGCGGCGCTGCAGCGGATATGTCCTTCGCCCAGTGCGCCGAATGCGTTTCCGGGCACGGTGGCTACTTTTTGCTGGTACAGCAGCGATTCACAGAATGCCTCGGAGTTCAGGCCGGTGCCCTGAATCGAGGGAAACACGTAGAACGCGCCCAGAGGTTCGTGGCAGGGCAAGCCCGCTTCGCGGAATCCCTCTACCAGCAGTCTGCGGCGGCGGTCGTAGGCGTCTACCATGCGCCGCACGTCGTCAAAATCGGTATCGAAGCCGGTTTTTAACGCTTCGATGCCTGCATATTGGCTGGGAATCGGCGCACAGAGCATTGTATACTGATGAATGCGGCACATCAGCTGCAATATCTCCCTGGGACCACAGGCATAGCCCAATCGCCAGCCAGTCATGGCGAAGGCTTTGGAAAAGCCGTTCAGCGTGATGGTGCGCTCCCACATGCCGGGCACTGCCGCGAAGCTCACGTGCCGTGCGTCGCCATAGGTGAGCTCGGCATAGATTTCATCGTGGATCACGAAGATATCGCTGTCCTTTAGAACATCCGCAATGGCCTGATAATCTGCAAGCGACATCACGCCGCCGGTCGGGTTATTGGGGTAGGGGAGAATCAGCGCCTTCGTGCGCGGCGTGATCGCCTGCTTCAGCGCTTCGGGCGTGATCTTGAAGCCGGTGGCCATTTCCGTCTTTACGGGTACGCAGTTGCCGCCTGCAAAGGTGATGCAGGGCATGTAGGAGACATAGCTCGGATCGGGCACGAGCACGTCGTCGCCCGGCTCCACCAGCGCGCGCACGGCCAGGTCGATGCCCTCGCTCGCGCCGACGGTGACCAGAATTTCATTTTCAGGGTTGTATTCGGGGCCGAAACGTTCGGCCTGATAGCGTGCACTCAACTTGCGCAGCTCAAGCAAACCCCAGTTGCTGGTGTAGTGAGTGTGCCCCGAACGCAGAGAATAGATGGCCGCGTCCGTGGCTACCCAGGGGGTTTTAAAGTCCGGCTCGCCCACGCCCAGGGAAATTACGCCCTTCATGGTGTTGGCGATATCAAAGAACTTGCGTATGCCCGAAGGCGGTACCTGCGCCACGCGCCGACACAGCAGTTTTTCGTAATTCACGGGGTCACCTTCAATCTGTAATCTTCTTCGCCTTCGTCCATCAGGATGCCCTGATCCTTATAGCGCTTGAGCACGAAGTGCGTGGCCGTGGAAATTACATGCTCGATGGTAGATAGCTTTTCCGCCACGAACAGTGCCAGTTGGCGTACCGTGCGCGCCTTCATGTTTACCAGCAGGTCGTAGCCGCCGGACATCAGGTATACGCTGGAGACTTCTTCAAAGCGGTAAATCTGCTCGGCAATGGCGTCAAAGCCCTCGTCGCGCTGGGGCGTGACGCGCACCTCAATCATGGCTTCTACCTTGTCGATATCTACTTTCTGCCAGTTGATCAGCGCCGGATATTTGAGAATAATGCGCTGACGTTCCAGCCGGGCGATGGTTTCGGCAATTTCCGTTTCGCTTTTGCCCAACATGATGGCAATCTGTGAAATGGGCGTGCGGGCGTCGTCGGTCAGCACTTCAAGAATGCTCATTTCAAGCTTTTCCATATTCGGTATACCTCCTTGCAGCTGTTAATAGCTTTCTGGCGCGTCGAACGCGCCTTCAATGTGGCGAATTTCGCCGGAGAGTATTTCAATCACGTCGAAGCGCACCTGCGCGTCCGGCATGTCGTTTTCCTGAAGATAGATTGCAGCCGCGCGAGCAATGCGCGCCTGCTTATCACGGTTCACGGCCTCGGCTGGACGACCGAAATCCGCGCTCTTGCGGCGCTTGACCTCAATAAAGGCCGTCAGTCGGCGCCTGCGGGCAATGATATCGATCTCATTTCGGCCGCAGCGCACGTTGCGCGCGACGATCGTCCAGCCGCGCTTTTTAAGATAATCGCAAGCCATGTCTTCGCCTGCGTTGCCGATGGCGCGAGTATTCATAGCGCACCGTCCGTGAAGTTTTTGATGAAGCTGCGGCGATGCTCCGGACAGGGACCGTATTTTTTCAGCGCTTCGATGTGCTCGCGCGTGCCATAGCCCTTGTTGCGCGCGAAGCCGTACATTGGGTATTGCTTGTCCAGCTCGATCATGTAGCGGTCGCGCGTGACCTTGGCGATGATCGAGGCCGCGCCGATCATGTAGCTCAGCGCGTCCCCA
>CAKUDW010000042.1 GCA_934645275.1 uncultured Clostridia bacterium | reverse complement strand
CTGCCCTCGCCCGTGAAGATGTGCACGGCGCTCTCTTCCAATGAGCGCTTGCCCTCCCGGTTGCAGCGCCCCGCCGCCTGCAAAATGCTGTCCAGACCCGCCATTTCGCGCCACACGGTCGGAAAATCCACGTCCACGCCCGCTTCGACAAGGCTCGTAGACACCACGCGGCACGGTTCGTTTGCCTTAAGACGTTTGCGAATGGTTTCCAATGTGCGCTCGCGATCCTCGGCAGTCATCAGCGTAGAAAGGTGATAGCGCCCTTCCTCCGGCAACATACCGAACAGGGTACGCGCGCGCTTTCGGGAATTGACCACGCAAAGCACCTGCGTCGCTTCGCACAGGTGCGCCGCCACGGCCTCGTCCGCCAGCTGTCCCTCCCGCACAAAGTGTACGCGCCGAAAGAAATCGAACAGTCCATCCGGATCGGGCGCGATCTCGCGCACAGCCAACTCCGGTGCGCACTGGGCAAACAGACCTTCAAGCGCCGGCTGTGTAGCTGTACACAGCAGCGCCGTCGCACCATAGTGCCGCACGAGTTCCGCAATGGCCGATACGCAGGGTCTGAGCAACGTTACAGGCAGCGTTTGCGCCTCGTCGAATATAATCACACTCCGTGCAATATTGTGCAGCTTGCGGCAGCGTGAAGTCTTGGACGCATACATGGATTCAAAGAATTGCACCGCCGTGGTCACGATGACCGGCGCGTCCCAATTTTCGCAAGCCAGTCGGCGACGCTGGCCCTCAAGGCTGTCCGCATCATCTGCATTATCGCCGAGCTCCGCCTGGCTGTGGTGCTCCAGTACGTTTTCGTCGCCGAGTATCTCAGAAAAAACGCGCGCCGTCTGCTCAATGATGCTGGTATACGGAATAACATAGATGATCCGCATCAGCCCGCGCGCTACGGCATGGCTGAGCGCAAAGGCCAGCGACGCCACAGTCTTTCCACCTCCGGTTGGCACGGTGAGCGTATAAAGCCCGCCGGGCTGCTCGCTGCCGCGCAGACACTGCGCGAGTACCGCATTTCTGCGGCTGCACAGCTCGTCGCGCGGATTCTGTAACCATGGCGCGACATGCGCCTTCAGCTTATCCAGCAACGCCGGAAGCGCCTCATAGCCGCCGCGCGGCTGTACGCCCTGGAGCGCCGCTTCCGTGTCCAGAAAATCTGCGTCGACCAGGCAGGAAAACAGCATGCGCGTGTACATCGCCGTCTCGACCGATTCGAGCTTCCTGTTGACCCAATCCGGCGTATCCGTCTGCGCTTCCATCTCAATTTCGCACCGCCAGGCCGACGGATCCATATCACCCGTCAGCTGCTTCTGTATCCGACCCACCAGTGTCTCCTTGTCCGGCAGACCACCGTGGTGCCCTGCAATAGCGAAAGCAGCCGGAATATCTCGCAGGCCGCGCGCTGCCAGCTGCGCGCCCGCTGTCGAATGATCCACCGAACGAGTATGCTCCGGATCACGCTGGCGCCTCTGCCCTGCAGCCGCATACTTGCCGATATCGTGCCCCTTGCCGGTACGATATCCCTCCCTGGGTGAACCGATGCCTTCTGCAAATTTGCCTGTCAATTCCGCCACACCCAGCAAATGGGCCTTCAGCGCCTGATAGCTGCCGTCTTCTCGCCTGTGCGTCACAAATTCCTCGTGCATATCGCGCCATCCTTTGTTTGAAATTATTTATTGCTTAACATTATTATACTATTAAATGCTCTAAAAGTCAATATATCTATGTGTAACAATGCTTATGGTCACATAAAAGCGCTCGCACAAATGTGCGAGCGCCTTCCTTCTTGAAATATAAAAACCCCGGCTTATTTCTGATGCGTGGAGGCATAGCGCCAGCCGTCGCGACACATGTCGTCGATGGTCTTTTCGGCCTGCCAACCCAGCAATTCCTTCGCGAGCGTGGGATCGGCATAGCAGGTAGCGATGTCACCAGGACGGCGCGGCGCGATGCGATAGGGCACCTTGCGTCCGCTGGCCCTTTCAAAGGCATGCACGATTTCCAGCACGCTGGTACCGCGGCCGGTGCCCAGATTGATGGCGCGGCTTCCGGTGTGCTTTTCCACATAGTGCAGCGCGGCCAGATGTCCCCTGGCCAGATCGACCACGTGGATATAGTCGCGCACGCCGGTACCATCGGGCGTGTCGTAATCGTCGCCAAACACGCTCAGCTGCGGCAGCTCGCCAGTGGCCACCTTGGCCACATAGGGCAGCAAATTGTTGGGAATGCCGTTGGGGTCCTCGCCGATCAGGCCGGATTCGTGCGCGCCGATGGGGTTGAAATAGCGCAGCTTGCAGGCGGAGAACTGCGCGTCCGCACGACAGATATCGTCAAGCATCTGCTCGATCATCAGCTTGGTCTGACCGTAGGGGTTGGTCGCGGAGGTGGGATAATCCTCGCGGAAGGGCGCGGTATTGTTCATGCCATACACCGTGGCCGAGGAGGAAAACACGAACTTCTTTACGCCAAACTTCTGCATCGTTTCCGCCAGCACGATGAAACCATTCAGATTATTATCATAATACATCAGCGGTTTGAGCACGGACTCGCCCACCGCCTTGTACCCTGCGAAATGAATGACCGAATCAATCTTTTCAGCGGCGAACAGCTTCTCCAGCGCCGCGCGATCCCGAATATCGATCTGATAAAAGCTGAAGTCCCGGCCGGTAATTTTGCGAATCGCGTCGAGCGCCTGCGGCTTTGCGTTGGACATGTCGTCGGCAATCACGATATCGCAGCCCGCGCCAAGCAGCTCTACGCAGGTGTGGCTGCCGATATAACCCGCGCCGCCGGTCACAAGAATACTCATACTGTAAGCCCCCCGTTCCGGATATTTTTCGTTCAGAATTATTATAGCGCGGCACGTATGCCCGTTCAATCCTTAATAATGTAAAGATTGACAAAAGCGCAGCATACTGCTAAAGTTAGCTCAGAGATTTACCGGCACGGCCGAAACGAAGGAGATGTTTTTTACCATGGATGAAACGCGACTGCTGGACCTGGCGCGCGAGGCGGGCTTCGGCGCACAGCTGATAGACACTGCACAGATCTGCTTCGACGCGGGCTTTCTGAAATACTGCGAAGAGAACAAATGCGGCAACTACGGCGCGAACTATTCCTGTCCGCCGGACTGCGGCACACCCGATGAAATGCGCGCGCGCGTGATGCGCTTTTCCCGCGCGCTGGTGCTGACCACGCGGCGGCCCATGCCCGATTTTTCGGATTTGGAAACCTTCCGCCGCTGCAAGCTCGACCACAACCGGCGCATGCTGGAAATCATACACGCACTGCGGGCAGAGAACGTGCCCTGCCTGATGTGCGGCGCGAGCAACTGCGCGCTGTGCGAGCGCTGCGCCATTATCGACGGCCACCCCTGCGTGAACCCGCAGGATCGCTATTCCTGCCTGTCCGCCTACTGCGTAAACGTAAGCGAATTGGCGAAGGCCGCGGGCATGGCGTACAGCTGGAACCAGGGTGAAATGACGCTCTATGGCATAATTGCGTTCTAAGCGCGTGGAATGTGTCCAAGCGGCAGGCCGCGGAACGAGGCGTGCAGTTCTGGCAATTGAACAATTCCTTTTCCCTGTGATAAGAACCATTTATAGGGCATTTGTTCGGAGGTGATGGGCGGTGCAGAAGACGGCAAAGGAAAAGCTGTCGTGCTATTCCATGAAAATGCGCATCTACCCATCGCCTGCACAGGCTGAAAAGATCGACAGAATCCTGCGGGCGCTCGAGCTGATGTACAATATGACTTTCCATGAAGTCTTTCAGGGAAATCCCAAGGTATGTTCAGCGCGAGGCAAGGAAGGACAACTATGACCGGACTTTAAAAAGATTACTAAAAGTAGCTGGAAGAAAAGCCTCACCAAGCAAAAGCCCATTATAGACGAAGCCCCTGCTGCATCAATAACGACCAACAATGGTTTATTTCTGACGGATGGAAAGCGCGCCTGGAAGGTAGGGATGCACAATCTGCCCATCGGCAAGGCAGACCGCAGGGATTTTCATTTTTACAATTCCCAGCATCCTAGGCGCAGCTTCACGGTTCAAATAATGCCTGGCTGCCTGCAGCCCTCCGAGGATAATCCCAAAGTCGCATGGCTTCAGATTCCAAAGATAAAAGGCAAGGTGAAGGCGCGCGGTTTCAACCGCAAGATCTTCTTTGGCGAGAATGGTACGCACACCTACGCGCAGGCCGTCGCTGCCGGCGAGATCACCTGCGCACTTACGCTTCGCATATCCAAAGACAGCTGCGGCGACTATTATGCGTCCATTACCTTCGTTGAAGGTAATAAATGCAGAGATATCTACCGCGAAACGGTCGTTTGCGAGGAGACCGAGCCCATCGGGCTTGACGTCGGTATCAAAGACATCGCCATCCTAAACGACGGAACGCGGTGCGAAAACATGCATTTCAAGCTCAGAAAGAAAAAAACGCTCAAAAAGATGAGCCGCAAATTGTCCCGCCGGTGGGGGCCTGCCAATTCTGCATTTCGGGATTATAACCGCGAAATGAGAAATAAAAACCAGCAAAATCCCGATCAACCGCCTGTGCCTCCTGCAACGCCAAGCAACGGCTATCTGAAAGTCAAGGTCAACCATGCGCGGCTGGAACGGAAAATTGCGCGGCAGCGCGACAGCTATTATCACCAGAAAACGGCCGAAATTGTGCGGCGCTCAAGTATGATCGCCGTGGAAACGCTGAAGGTCAAAAACATGATGCGAAATCATAAAATGGCCTATGCGCTGAGCGATGCGGCCATGAGCGACTTTATCGCAAAGCTCAAGTACAAGGCGGTGCGCAGCCAGGTGGAGCTGAAAGCCGTGGGCATGTTTGTCGCTACAAGTCAGCTGTGTAGCTGCTGCGGTTTCACCAACCCGGCAATCAAGGACTGTACCATCCGCGAGTGGACGTGTCCGGAATGCGGCGCACATCATGATCGAGACATCAATGCAGCAAAGAATATCCTCGCATTGGCACAAAAGCCCAGTACACAGAAAAAGGCGACGGACGCCGGGCAAGAGTCCCCGCCCGAGAAACGGCAGCGTAAAGCTGCGAGGCGACCGCGGGACAATATCATATTCGATGATAAACCGGATATTGTCATTCGCTTCAGCATGGAACTGACCACACTAAATAACCCCCGGTATGTAATCATGAATAAAACGACCGACACGATCATTGACGATGCACAGGGAACAGGATATCGAAGCATATCCAACGCAAAAAACGCCTATAAGGCCAAAGCCAAATGGGCAAGCAGGGTAAACCACAAATAGGAAACAGCGGCGGGAGGTCTGCCCCCGCCGGGAAAGTGCGAACCTGAAATACCCTTACATTGCCTGAGGGTTTCGCACTGGAAAATGATCATTTCTCTGTTATTCGTCATACATACGAATATGAAATGTAACCATAACAGCAGTATTCGTTATGCATACGAGTATGAAATGTAACTGCGCACTTTTGGATTGCATCGCCACATTGTTTCATTTTGTTGAAAAGTGTTGTATGCTTTTGCCGAAGCAATCCGTACGAAGTACGCGGAGCAGAAGATTTGATGCGCGCTCCTGTTCCGCATTGGCCCTTGGAAGCAATCCGTACGAAGTACGCGGAGCAGAAGGGCGGCGATATGCGTATCCTCGCCGGTGGAGCTGAGAAGCAATCCGTACGGAGGACGCGGAGCAGAAGCGTGACAGCCCGCGTCATTGCCCACGGTGCGCGAAGCAATCCGTACGGAGGACGCGGAGCAGAAGATGGTACAGCGGAAGTGAGCCGACAGCGCGCAAGAAGCAATCCGTACGGAGGACGCGGAGCAGAAGATGGTACAGCGGAAGTGAGCCGACAGCGCGCGAGAAGCAATCCGTACGGAGTACGCGGAGCAGAAGGCTTGCCGGTACGGACGAGCAGATCAAGGCATGGCAGAAGCAATCCGTACGGAGTACGCGGAGCAGAAGGAGCTGCGTGATGTAATCATACGCATCTCTATGGAAGCAATCCGTACGGAGGACGCGGAGCAGAAGATCCTCTTTTCACCAGATAGCCGACCACCACGCGAAGCAATCCGTACGGAGTACGCGGAGCAGAAGACATGTACCGCGCCGTCCGTCATGGATTTAAGCAGAAGCAATCCGTACGGAGTACGCGGAGCAGAAGAAATCCGCACTTCCCAATGTACCGGTTGCTAAAGAAGCAATCCGTACGAAGTACGCGGAGCAGAAGCAAGTGCGGGATGAAATGCGCTGTGGTGGCGCGAGGAAGCAATCCGTACGAAGTACGCGGAGCAGAAGTTGACTTGTAAGACACCAAGTCTATGTGGAAAATGGTTAATGGAAGCAATCCGTACGAAGTACGCGGAGCAGAAGGTATTCAAATACCAATCATGTGCGTACTTGCCGAGAAGCAATCCGTACGAAGTACGCGGAGCAGAAGAAAAAATCGCGGCTAACGCTCGATTTTGACCATATGAAGCAATCCGTACGAAGTACGCGGAGCAGAAGCATTCGAAGCAGGTGTAAACGTACCGCTTACGAGAAGCAATCCGTACGGAGTACGCGGAGCAGAAGTTCATGATGCGCGCGTACGCCTCGGCCTTATCGCGAAGCAATCCGTACGAGTACGCGGAGCAGAAGAATCCACAGTCATCCAGCAACAGGATAGATTTAGAAGCAATCTGCATGAGTACGCGAAGCGATATCTTAGTTTTTCTTCCCCCACATTTCCTTCTCAACGACTTGACAAACCCGCGCACGGACGCTTATAATGAAGCGTAATGGCGATGAAGGAAAGAGTAGGGGCGAACACCGCGTCCAAAGAGAGCCGGGGCAGCTGAAAACCGGCGGCGCAGGAGGCCTTGAACATGGCTCCGGAGTCCCGCGTGCGATACGGTAGCGCGCGGCGCATGATTCCGCGTTAAGGAATAACAGAGGCCCGGCGCGGTTGTGCCGGGCGAACAGGGCTGGTAACGCGCTGCGATCACGGCGCCCCTCACACATCGAGGGGCGTCGTTTTTTAGGGGCAAAAATCAGCGAAACCGGAAATGCGCCGGAGACCTAGCAAAGCGGAGGCTTCGATGGCGCCGCCCGTTACCGGCGGTACAACCGATGCGCGGCGACGGCCTTCGAAGATAGACATCGGCAATCTGTGGCAATTCTGAATTGTCTCCATCAATATTCATCAATACAGACAGGGGGAATAATCCATCATGGCGGAAAAGAAAAAATTCTACATTACCACGCCCATCTACTATCCCTCGGGCAACATGCACATCGGCCACACCTACACCACCGTGGCGGCGGACACCATGACCCGCTTCAAGAAAATGACCGGCTACGACGCCTATTTTCTGACCGGCACGGACGAGCACGGCCAGAAGATTGAGCGCAAGGCCGCGGACGCGGGCGTGACGCCCAAGCAGTTTGTGGACAAAATCGTGGCTGAAACGAAGGATTTGTGGAAGCTGATGAACATCGACTACGACGACTTCATCCGCACTACGGACGAGCGCCACGAAAAGGTGGTTCAGAAAATCTTCCGCAAGTTCTACGAGCAGGGCGACATTTACAAGGCCGAATACGAAGGTCAGTACTGCGCCGAATGCGAGGCTTTCTGGACCCCCACGCAGCTAAAAGAAGGCAATCTCTGCCCCGACTGCGGCCGTCCCTGCGAAACCGCGCACGAAGAAAGCTACTTCTTCCGCATGAGCAAGTACGCCCCGTGGCTGATCGACTACATCGAGAGCCATCCGGACTTCATCCAGCCGCCGTCCCGCGCCAATGAAATGTTGAACAACTTCCTGCGCCCGGGCCTTCAGGATCTGTGCGTGAGCCGCACCAGCTTCAAGTGGGGCGTGCCGGTGGATTTCGATCCCAAGCATGTGGTCTATGTGTGGATCGACGCGCTCTCCAACTACATTACCGCGCTGGGCTATGGCAGCGACGATGAAACGCTGTTCAACAGGTACTGGCCTGCGGACGTGCACCTGGTGGGTAAGGAAATCGTGCGCTTCCACACCATTTACTGGCCGATCATGCTGCACGCACTGGGTCTGCCGCTGCCCAAGCAGGTATTCGGCCACGGCTGGCTGCTGTTCGGCAACGACAAAATGAGCAAGAGCAAGGGCAACGTGGTCTATCCCGGCCCCATTGTGGAAAAATATGGCGTGGATACGCTGCGCTACTACCTGATGCGCGAAATGCCCTTCGGCGCGGACGGCAACTACACCAACGAGGCAATGCTGACGCGCATGAATTCCGACCTGGTGAACGATCTGGGCAATCTGGTATCACGCACAGTGGCGATGATTGAGAAATACTTCGGCGGCATCGTGCCCGAGCCAGGCGCGGAGGATGAATCCGACCGCGCACTGATCGAGCGCTTTGAGCAGCTGCCTGAAATGGTCGAAAAGCAGATGAACGCATTGCAGTTCTCCGTGGCCCTTTCCGAAATCTGGAAACTGATCGGCGATTGCAACCGCTATATCGACATCAACCAGCCCTGGGTGCTGGGCAAGAGCGAGGAAGGCCTGCCCCGCCTCAAGACCGTACTGTACAATCTGGCCGAGTGCATTCGTGCCATCGCGGTACACATCTATCCCACGATGCCCTCCACGCCGGCGAAGATTTTCGAGCAGCTGGGCGTGACCGATCCGGCGCTGATGAGCTGGGATTCCGTGCTGAAGTTCGGCGGTTTGAAGCCCGGTACGAAGGTCGTAAAGGGCGCGGCGCTGTTCCCGCGCGTGGATATTAAAAAGGAGCTAGCGGCGTTGAACGGAGAAGATGAAGCCAAGCCCGAAAAGGCCGAAAAGAAGGAAGCCAAGCAGGCCGAGAAACAGCAGAAAAAGGCCGAGAAGGCCGAGGAAAAGGTGGGGATCGCATCTTTCGACGACTTCATGAAGATCAAGCTGATCGCCGCAAAGGTCGTCGCCTGCGAACGCGTGGCTAAGTCCGACAAGCTGCTGAAGGAAACGCTGGATATCGGCAACGGTCAGACCAAGACCGTCTGCTCTGGCATCGCCAAGCACTACGCACCCGAGGACATGGTCGGCAAAACGGTGGTTCTGGTGAACAATTTCGCCCCGCGCAAGATGGCGGGCGAGGTTTCCGAGGGCATGTTGCTGTGCGCCGAGGACCCGGACGGCAAGCTGCGGCTGCTGACGGTGGATGGCGACGTCGCGCCGGGAAGCGAAATCGGATGAAGAAAATCACGGTTATCGGCTGCGGGCGCTGGGGCTCGCTGATCGCCTGGTATCTGGATAAAATCGGCCATCAGGTCACGCTGTACGGCCGCGCAGAATCGAGCCACATGCGGCGCTTTCTGAGTGAGCGAAGAAACGACCTGTTGACCATGCCTGAATCTGTGCATCTGAGTACGGAGCTGGCGTGTGCGCTGGATGCGGAGATCATCGTGATCTCCGTACCCAGCCAGGCATTACAGGGCCTGATGGACGAACTGAAGCCGCTTGATTTGAGGGACAAAACCTTCGTGCTGTGCATGAAGGGCATCGAAGTTAGCACCGGCCGCCGCCTTTCGCAGGTCGCGCGGGACAATCTCGACCCTTCCTGCGCGGTGGCGGTGTGGCTGGGCCCGGGCCATGTGCAGGAATTCTACGCAGGCATTCCCAACTGCATGGTAATCGATTCGGATGACCCACAGGCGCGGCGCATGCTGGTGGAGCAGTTCTCTGGGCCGCTGATTCGCTTCTATTATGGCGAGGACCTGATTGGCAATGAAATCGGCGCGGCCGCCAAGAATGTAATCGGCGTGGCCGCGGGCGTGCTGGACGGGCTGAAGCTGACCACGCTGAAGGGCGCGCTGATGTCCCGCGGCACGCGCGAAATCGCGCGGCTGATCGAGGCCATGGGCGGCAATCCGTTCTCGGCCTACGGCCTATGCCATCTGGGCGACTATGAAGCCACGGTATTTTCCCGCTTCAGTCACAATCGCCGCTTTGGCGAAGCGCTGGTTCTGGGTGAAAAATACGACCAACTGGCCGAGGGCTACTACACCGCGGCCGCCATTCACCGCCTGAGCGAAAAATACGGCGTGGAAACGCCGATCTGCGAGTGCGTATATCGCGTACTCTATGAGGGACAGCCGCCGCGCGAGGCGGTGGACAGCCTGTTCACGCGCTCGCTGAAAAATGAATTCTGGAAGGAAAACCATGCGGATATTTGATACGCACTGCCATATCGCCGATCCGGCCTTCGATGAGGATCGCGCCCAGGTGATCGCGCGCATGCGCGAAGCCGGGGTATGCCGCGCCAATGTGGTGGCTGACCCCTGCGAGGAAGACCCAAATCAGGAAAAGGTATTCGCGCTAGTCGCGCAGCACGACTTCCTCTGCGCTTCCATCGGCGCACACCCACACAATGCCTGCCGCTATACCGGCGCGGCGGAACGCACCATTCTTGACCATCTGTCAAGACCCGAATGCCGTCTGCTGGGCGAGATCGGCCTGGATTATCACTACGACCTCTCCCCTCGCGAGGATCAAAAACGCGTGTTCGACCGTCAGTTGGAGCTGGCGTGGCAGCATCATGTACCCGTGCAGCTGCACATTCGCGAAGCACACGGCGACTGCATGGACATGCTGCGCGCGCGTGCCGCGGCTGGATGCATACCTGCGGGCATTATGCACTGCTACACCGGCAGTTGGGAAGCAGCGAAGGTCTACCTCGATCTCGGGCTGTATATTTCCCTGTCCGGCGCGCTGACCTTTAAAAATGCGCCGAAGCTTGCCGAGGTCTGCCGAAATGTGCCTGCCGACCGGCTGTTAATTGAAACCGACTGCCCCTACATGGCGCCCGTTCCACTGCGCGGGCGGCGAAACGAGCCCTCGTTCATCACGCACACGCTGGCGCGCGCCGCCGAACTGCGCGAGGTCGCGCCCGATCGCCTGGCGGAGCAGCTGTATGCCAATTCCTTGAAAATTTTTAATCTGAAAGACGATACGGAGTAACTGACTGTGGAAAATCTGACCGCCATTATCGAGGCCATTCTCTTCGTTTCCGGCGATCCGGTTCGCGTGGACGTACTGGCCCACGCCATGAACCTGACCGTGATGGAACTGGAGGCCGCGCTCTCCGAGCTGCGCGACCGCCTTGTGCTGGAAAATCGGGGTATACAGCTCAACCGCAGCGGCGACGCGGTGTTCCTTTCCATTAATCCCAAATACGCGCCGCAGGTGGAGCTGTTCCTACAGCCGATTCAGAAGCAGCCGCTCTCGCAGGCCGTGCTGGAAACGCTGTCCATCATCACCTACCGCCAGCCCGTCACTAAGGGTGATATTGAGGGCGTGCGCGGCGTGAAGTGCGATTATTCCGTGCAGGCGCTGCTCAACCGCAGCTTCATCGAGGAAT